>CAIWVT010000679.1 GCA_903916135.1 uncultured bacterium | reverse complement strand
CGTTTGTCGCTTTTATAAATTCATGATTGATGCAGTGAACTACAACTTCAACAATTTGCCTTTTCCCGTGTTTGTACCCGAAATAGTGGACGGATTCCCATCGTAATACACATTGCCATCATACGAGATATGATAATAGAGCACTTCACTCACATTGACAAAAATATTTCCGGTACTTTTATTGGTCGTGTAAGCTTGTCTTGCCGCCACATTTTCGCAATGTATCATCCCATAACCGTTGTAAAAAATCTCTAAATCATCTGTTTTTCCATTCACCGTGATGTTTAGGCTTCCTGTATGCACAATCAGATAACATTTTTTCACATCCACCGTCATATTCAAATCACCGGAAGCATTTTTCGAGTCGAATCGCAAGCTATCGCCGGTAAAAGTATTGATGGTAGTTACCGTGCCAGCTCCCGAATTTTCCATAAATAACAAGTGCGGCAAACTTACGTAAGCATTAACTTTAGGCTTATAACTGCGCACCCAATTGCATTTGTTTTTATTGAGGATGTGTAAGGAACCATTCTCAACTTCGGTAGTAACCAATGAAATCAGATGTTCCCCCGCCTCCACCTTCACAGAAAAAACCGTGTCCTGAGTGAGATATAAATTCACATTATCGGAAACATAAATGCTTGAGAAATCCGTAACATTCCGTTGTTCAGAAACAATATCGCCCGTGCTTTTAAAACAATCGCAACGGTTTTCCTTTTTGCACGAAGCAATCAGAAACAGGAGGAGGATGAGGAAAGTGGTTTTTGTTTGGACTGTGTTGGACATTATATTTTTATTGCAAGTAATAGGCTAAGGGGTTGAATGGTTTTATTGTTTTATTGTTGGATTGTTGAATGGTTGATTATTGAAATAGGCAGAGTCTATAAAATTAGGATGGAGATCATGCTCTAATTCCATTATTTATGGCGTTTACAAATATAGGTTGCTTCCCTCTTATGGTAAGTAATTCATCAGAGCTTAATAGATGCGGGTCAATGATTACATCATATTTTAAGTCAATATCATAACATAAGTCTTGAATGTGCTCTTCATATTTAGCATCGTAATGTTTGTTCACTATAATTAGCACATCATAATCTGAATCAATAGTATTATTCCGGTTTGCCCGCGAACCAAATAATATTACCTCATCAATTTCTTCACCAATATTTTGAATTAAATATGTCTTCAATTCTTTTATGATTTTTTTATTTGTACTCATAACAATAGTGTTTTAAAATGCAAATATACTATGTTTTTATAAACTTTCAATCAAATGAAACAACAAATTCTTTTTCAGAGGTAGAACTTTAGCCGAACTGGTTTGATTGTTTTATTGTTTTATTGATGAATAGTTGAATGGTTAATTGGTTAATTTGTAAAATAGGCAGAGACTAAGTCGAATGGTATAGGCAACCCATTCCTTTCAACCTTTTCATGTATCAGCATCATGTTCCCATTTATTTTGTTAGTCCGCCATTGATTTTTTCATATTCCGTATCGTATGCTTCCCACAATTCCACTTTGTTTCCTTCCACATCTATGATATGAACAAACTTACCATACTCGTATGTTTCTATCGTGTCGGCAATAGTTACCCCTTCTTTTTTAAGTTGCTCCACAAGCTGCTCCAAATTTTCAACTCTATAGTTCATCATAAAATCTTGTGTGGAAGGTCCAAAATAATGTGTTGTTTCTGCGAATGGACTCCATTGAGTAAAACCTTTTTTTGTCGAATCTGTAGCCTGTCGCCACTCAAAGGTAGTGCCATATTCGCCGGTATTGAAACCTAAATGCGTCTTATACCATTCTTTCAACTTGATTGGGTCTTTACATTTAAAAAACACCCCCCCAATTCCGGTAACCTTTTTTGAAGTTTGCTTAATCGCAGTTTCTTTAGCGGTATGTTTGGATAGATTGTTTAAAACCATATCCCACGCATCCATAAAATAGGTATATACCTCATTCCATTTTTCGCCGTCGAGCCAACCCAAATGTGTAAGTCTGATTTCGGTTTGCTGCTCCGAAATTGCCGCAAACTCTACCACCACCCAAGTCTTATGATCCGATTTACGCACTTCTTCAAATTGTGGAGGCGCATTCCACGAAAACGAAAAGTATTTCTTTGGCAAATATGAAAGCACTTTGCATCCTTCCGAGCCTCTGAGTCCTACGGGATTGTTCATCAGAAAATAAATCTCAAATGCGCCATTTGGCTTTAGCTCAATGGTGTTGTCGCTACCAAAAAAGCTTTTCAAACCTTCGTGCGTGGTCCATTGCCACCAAACAGTATCTAACGACTGATTGATTATTCTTGTTTTGACAATTTGCTTATCTGTAATTTCCATTTTTGTTTGCCCGATTGATTGATGATATATTGCGATACTAAAAATCAGTATGAATAGTTTTTTCATTTTTGTTTTAGAGTTAAATACATTTTGCTTGAACGCTTGGCTCGACTATGACGTATAGAAAATTGCGACAACATTTTGTTCAGGGATTATTTTTCAAGATAGATGATAAAATGCTTTCCAAATTACCTATTTTTACTCCTTCCGACTTTGGATAAATCATAGGTAGCATGTAAAAATAGTTACTTTCGGAATAATTCCAAGTCCGAAAACAAACAAACAAACTATATTTTTGGCTGTAGTAAACAGGAAGTTCCTTCACTTTTTTTAATAAACCTTCTTTTTCTATTTTATATTTTTCAAATCTGTTTTCTTCATCTTTGGTTGCGTGCCAAATCAATTCTTCGCCATATCTGAAGGTTCGTTTCACATGCGATAACTTATATTTGTAGATAAGGCTATCCGCTGCTTTTCGTATTTTTTTATTTTCAGTTATTACATTTTTTATTTTAATAGAGTCCCATTTATCTTGTAAAATGAAAAGTAGTTTCATTTTTGTTTTCTTTCCATTCTTTTGTAAATAGTCATCCGTAAATTTATTAAATTCGGGATCGTCCATAGGAGCTCCTGCGCTATTATAAAAGTCAATCCAGATATAATTTTTACTTTCAATTTGTAGTGTATCCTTAATTATTTTTACATCCCAGTCATTTTGAAGTTTTGACTCCAATGTAACTATAAGGCTATCATCAATAGGGGAGTACTTCTGAGCAGTGCACAACGACATAATAAACAATCCGAAAAAGAAGGTTGAAAGTATTTTCATATTTGTTCGTATAACATTATACCATTTCATACTATTTATCAGTCCAAAATCAATTTGGTATAATACCACAAAAAAAGTGCGGCAATTCTTATTAACGCGTTTGAAGTTTTTTTGTCTATTTATATTCTACAATTAATTTTCCATCATCGTCAAACCATTCAAGTAAACCGTAAGACATTCCTCTTATGCCTTTTTTTTGTATAGGTTTTATAAGCCTTTTCTTTTTCTTAAGATAGTTTATTGTTGTGGATATACTACCTCGGGTTGCACGCTTTTTATTTGCAGTAATTTCAAAGTGTTTCATGGCATAAAGTAAAATTTCATTCAAAGTCAAAATACGCTTTTGCTTGATTAATATTTCTTTGATAACCTGTGACCACTTAAATGGGGCTTTTGATGATGTTGCATTGTCAAGCACAAAAGGAGCTTCAGGCTCATTATTTATTGTCTTTATTTGTTTTTTCGGTTTGGTTTTCAAAGTTGATTCGATATCCCACTCTGTCAAGCCGTACAATTTTTCATTTTCCCCTATTATCTTTATACTTTGAATCTGTTTAGTTTTTGCCCGCATTACATACAATGTCTGCGCAAGATTAAATTTTAAAGTTTCAGGTTTAACAATATTTTCTTTGTATTGCTTTACGTATAATTTTAAAAATGCTTTACTTGATAAAGGTTTTTGTGCCTCTTGCAATAGTTGAATAATAAAATCATTCCATTTCGGATTCTTTGCTTCTTTTTCATCTTGAGAAGTAATCTTCTTTTCTATTTTTTTATGTACCTCTTTTGTCTCAGGTAATATGAT
>CAIWVT010000678.1 GCA_903916135.1 uncultured bacterium | reverse complement strand
TTCTTTTTTCTTTTTTTCTTATTGTTGCATGTTTCGCATTACGTTGGAAGTATGTGTTTAGTTTTTTTATACTATTTTTCTATTCTGTAAAATCAACTTTCCAGTGTTTATGCGGTGTTGGAAGCTATTCTAAGTTTCGGAACGTATATTTCAGACCTGAATTATTCATTCTGAAGTTTCGGAAGGCATATTTCAGACCTGAATTATTGATTCGGAAGTTTCGGAACGAATATTTCAAAGCAGAATTATTCATTCGGAAGTTTTGGAACGCATATTTCAGACCTGATTTTTTGATTCTGAAGTTTCGGAACGTATATTTCAGACCTGTTTTATCCTTTCGGAAGTTTCGGAACGTATATTTCAAGCCTGCTATATCCATTCGGATATTTCGGAAGACTATTATTACAAAGTTTGATACCACGGGAAATTTGTATTTTTCTAGTATCATATCTGCAGGAAACTATTCCCATTTTTGGAGTGATGGGTTTTAACTTAATTATATATACAACAATCGTCGAAATAATTTTATAAAATTAAACAACTAAAAAAAAATATTATGGCATCTAATGAATTAAAATTTGGGCTGGATGAGTTTTTGAGTCAAACAGCAAAACTACCTGAAAAGGCATTAAAATTGTTCATATATCATCTGATGTGCTTGAAGCTATATCATGAAGCTAATCCAACAGATGCGGACTTTGAAAAAATGTATCTCCGCTCTAAACCTATTGCTGAAGAGTTTGAGGCGAAGCTTTTAATAGTTAGACATACTGAGGGCGAGAAAAAATCCAAAACTGAGGGAGTTGATTTAGCCTTGGCAAACATTAAAGGAAAAACAGGTTATGCTCGTCAATGGTATGACAAAATCAAACCTATTTATTATCATACTGACAAGGTGCGTTTTGATGCTATTTTTCCTAAAGGTTTGAAGCCTTTCACGGGTAAAAAAGACAGCATCATTACTGCGGTAGGCACTTTGAGCCTCAACATCGGTGCCGACACCAATCCGGCGATGATAGCCATCAAAGCCGAAGTGGATGCTCAATATCTGCTGATTCATCCTAAACGTCATGACCAGATTGAAGTCAAGGCTGAAACGGGTGCGCAATATGACCAACTGGAAGAAATTCGCGTTAGAGCCATGGAAATGGAATATCGCAACACCGGTTTGCTCATGGACAAATTTCCAAAAAACGAAAATAAAATTCAGGATTCATTTCACGATATGGAACTTCTGTTGAGCAAGCAACAAACCCTATGGGATGTGGCAATTGATGCTACCACCACAATAGAGTTGACAAAACGAACTCTCTTAGCTCCCACCAAGCTGAAAGCCACTTCTCATTTCGGCTCAGCTTCCGTTTATTTGTCTTCCACCCCGGGCGGAACCGACAGCCTGCCTGTAGCGTTGCTCGAAGATATTGAAAAGAAATTTACGGCAGCCGATTTTGGAATAACAGAATACGGCTTGCATCGGCATATTACCATAAAGAACACGAACAACCATGCAATCAGAATTAAGTTTAAAATAGGGTAGGAGAGGAGCGATAAAAGATTCTATATTATATGAGATATAATGAAAGCGTAGGAATTTGATAAATATAGCGAATATTTGAAATGCACAACACAGTTGGAAAAATCTTAATAATACCTATTAAATAGAAATAAGAATTAAATTTGCAAATAATGATAAAGGTGAAAAAAACATTCTTTTATTATTAACATAAATAAAAAAAATAAAAATCTAAATTAATACTTAAACAAAATGAAAATCTGTAACACATTTAGCAAAGCAGCAATGTTTTTAGTAATTGTTTTTGTTAGCATTACTATGTATGCACAAAATCCTACCTATGAATGTAGGATAATGAATGATCAACAACTAAGTTCCACAATCTATCAATTTGATGTTTATATATATCAAACAAGCACAACGGTATTGAACTTGAATAATTATCAACTTTCATTTAAAATTAACAATCTTGATAATATATTAAATGATGGTAAATTATCATCAAATTATGTTTCGGGCACTTCCGAATTAACAGGATTCTGCCCTAGAAGCACGAGTTTGCTTCCTTCAATTTCGCCCAATTGTTTTAGAGTTAACGGAACTGTTGCTTCTTCAGAGTCTATTATTGTGCCAATGTCTGGACTTAGAATCGGAACTTTTCAGATAATAAATTCTGTTCCTTTTGGACAAGCAAAGATGGATTTGGTTTGGAATAATGCTTTTCCGGCTTTTACGAATGTTAGAGCTATGGTTACTTCTTCGCCGTATCCAATAAATATTACCAATTTTACTACAGGGCATACTTCAGGATTAAGTAATCCTATTCTTAATAAGCCTTCAACACCATATAATAATCAAAATTACACTCAGGCTTATGGAAATGCTAGTATGGTGTCAAATGCTTTAAAGATAAATTCTACTGATATGGATACAGATAAGTTTAACATCAGTGTGTATCCAAATCCATTTAGCGACAATACCGAAATTGAATATAATTTGATTGAAGCTGGAAATGTAACAATAACACTTTACAATTCTTTGGGGCAGCAAATTGCTGTTTTAGTTAATGAAGCAAAAGAAATGGGTAAATATAAATTTAATTTAAACAGTTCTGATATTGCTGTCGGTGTGTATTCTTGCGAAATAGTTGCTATTGGTGCTACTTCAAATTATAAGAAATTAATTAAATTTGTTAAAAAGTAAAATAATTTTATAATATACAATTGTTAGAGTTTTCTGAGTACAACTCATCTTAATATAAACCATAAATATTTACTTTCTTGAATAGTTACTACTTTTTTATTCCCTTCGACAAAACGTTTGCTAATTAGCAAATCTTAATTAAGCAAAATTCAGTAAGGAAGTCAGTGGTCATAATATGAAAGTTTGCATACCTTTTTCGGACAGTAGTTTTTTTTAATTTGGTTATGATATATCAGAATATATACGTTAGAAGTAATAGTAAATATTTCCATATTAAAATTAACATTCATTTTATTGATGTTGGATGTATTTACAGTGAGGTGAAGAATCAAAATAGTCATGTTACAAATCTAAAAACACATGTTACGAATCCAAACATGCGTGTAACAAATCTAAATATGTGTGTTATGAAGGGAAACATCTATTGAAAGAATTTTAATACAGACATAATAAGCTGGAATACAGATGTGATAAATTTGAATGATGAAGCAAGGAGTCAAAACAACAAAATTATAAATCAAAACACAACAATCAGAAAAGAAAAGACGTGTGCCATGAATTAAAGCTTTGAATTTAGTTGGCATAAATAAATAGTAATTCAAAAACAAATTTTAAAAATCATTTAAAATGAAAAAAACAATACTTTTATTAACGGTATTTCTATTGACACTTATAAAGGTGGCTAATAGTCAAATAGCAACTATTCAGACTTTAGATGGCACGTATGGCAATATGCAGGTAAATGTTAGTTTATCTAATTTTACCGGTGCTAATAGTGTTGGTGCTATTTCAATGAACATTGGATTTGATACGAATGTAGTTTCATTTGTTGGAATAACTCCGGGATTGATTCCAAGTGGTATTATTGCCAATCGTGTGGGTAGTGAAATACTTGTATCCTATTATATTAACCCGGCAATTGCTGTTAATGGCATTGCATTTAAATTGAATTTTGTTTATACAGGGGGAAGTACAAATCTTACTTTTAATGAAGGTACTGAAATAGTAAATGCCCTTGGTGGTGTAATCCAAACCACCTATTATAATGGTGCAATAAATCAACCTCAGAGTGATGCAACTGCCATTATTGATAATCAACCTGGTGTTTGGGATGGTCTAAACGAACTGCCAATAACCTTTGCTAATTTTCCCAGTACTTTAACAAATGAAGAAGTTGGTGCTATCAATTTGAATATAAGCTATGATGCTGCAAAACTTGATTTCATTGGTATTGATGGCTTGTCGGGAGCAGTGGCAAATGCTTCAAGTGGTGTGATTCATATTACTTGGGCAAGCACAACTCCAATTGATTTGAATCAAACGAATTTAAATCTTCAGTTTATGTATTTAGGAGGGGCTTCACCTATAAATTTTGTTGGAATAAATAGTATAGCTAATGCAAATGGTATTCAAATTCCGGTGAGCCTTACGAATGGTGAAATCACGCAAGGGGCATCTAACGCAACAGTTACAATTGGTACTGTTGTTGGTCAAGCAGTTGACACCACCAAGGTTGATGTAACTTTTGCAGATTTTCCTATCAATCAGGGAGCTATTACAATGCATATTGCGTATGATAATACTTCATTGCACTTTGTTGGTACTGATGGATTAGGGTCCTCAGGCATAGATACGTTGAATTCGAATGCAAATAGCGGAATTATTAGCTTGGCTTGGAGTAATAGCAATGGAGTAATGATTTCAAGTTTTAAACTATTGTTTATTTATATTGGTGGATCAAGTAATCTTGAATTTACGGGGTTAAATGAAATTGCAAATACAACTGGTATTACAATTCCGGCTTCTTTTATTATTGGGGCAGTTACGCAAGCAGCTACCGCCTTGAATGTGAGTTTGGATAATGTTTATCTAACGCCTGGAAGTAGCACGATTTTGGTGCCTATAAGTATGACAGGTGCGGTAAGCACTTTATATGCGTCCACTATGTATATTAATTTTGATAATACAAAATTAGCTTTTTTAGGTGTTGAAAATGCACCAAGCGGCGTTGTTGCAAGTCAAGACCCTGTAACAAAAACGATTATTCTTACATGGAGTGATCCTATTAATCCCTTAGTTTTGGTAGCTAATAAGTTTTTAGATTTGAAATTTGGTTTTACCGGTGGTGTGAACAATTGTAGTATTCCAGTTTATTTTACAAGTTATAATTCAACTGCAAGTTTCCTTTTAGATCAATCAGATCATATTGTATTAGCAAATTGGATAAATGGAAACATAAATTTAAAAACTCTGAGCCTTAAAGTATTCTTGGAAGGTCTCTATAATGGTAATAGCACTATGAGGGAGGCACTTAATAATTTTTATGAACCACAGTGGGGCATAGATGTAGCAGATAAAATTATCGTTGAATTGCATAGTGCATCCAACTATGCTGACATCATTTACGCATCGCCTCCTACAGAACTTAGTACTTCAGGAATAGCTGATGTTATTATTCCGAATAATTTCTATGATTCGTATTATATCACAGTGAAACATCGCAATAGCATTGAAACGACTACTGCTGAGCCTGTTTCGTTTGCAGAATGTTTTATATCCTATGACTTTAGCACAAGTGCTTCTCAAGCGTTTTCAGGAAATATGAAAGATATTGGAGATGGAGTATTCGTAATATATTGTGGAGATTTTTCTTCTGCTGCCACTCAATACCCTGAAATTCCAGTTCAAGATGGTGTTGTTGATGATTCAGATTATTTTTATGTTTATTACTCCTATGATGCTGGAGATTTTGGATATTTCCCCCAAGATATTAACGGAGATGGAAATATAGATTTTGACGATATATATATGATAATTCCAAATTATGATTTAGGAGTTTGTGTTAATCTTCCATAGTTTGAAGAAATGAAATGATAGAGTAAAATTATAACATAATAATTACCCAAAATGAAAATTATAAATAAATTTCGTAAAGAGTTGTTTTTTTTAGTAATAGTTTTTTTAAGCATTACTATTTATGCGCAAACTCCAACCTACAGATGTACTGTAACAAATGATCATCAAATTAGTTCTTCTATTTATCAATTTGATATATATATTTATCGAACAGGTTCAGCAGTATTAAACTTGAATACTTGCCAACTTTCGTTTCAATATAATAATAGTGCAATTCTATTAAATGGGGGAACCCTTTCAGCCAACTATATTACTGGTAGCTCTGAATTAGGCAGTTCTTCTCCTTCTGTTGCAGTTTTGCTTGCGTCAGGAGGAGGATTAAAATTTTTCAGAGTTAATTCACCTTTCATTGCTAATACAATTAGTAATGAAGTGCCAACAACAGGCTTAAGGGTAGGAACCTTTCAGATTATAAATACTGCTTCTGGAGTGCCAAAAGCGTTTGGAAAGGTACAGATGAATCTTAGTTGGAGTAATACCTCGCCTGGTTTAACTAATGTTAAAGCAATTGTGTATCCTTCAACCATTAGTTCTTCGCTTGTTTATGCTTCTAATTCTCATACTACACTATTAAATAATCCACTACTTAATAAGCCTCCAACAGCTTATGCTGTTACAGGCAGTGGTTCTTATTGTGCGGAGAGTGGTGGTCTTCCAGTGGGTCTTGCAAATTCAGAAACAGGCGTAAACTACACACTTTATAAAAATGGCAGTCCTCAGACTCCTACTGATTCTGGCAGAACTGGATTGCCTATTACTTTTGGGAATCAGCTCTTTGGCACATATACTATTAAAGGAACTAATTTTGGCAAATCTGATACTATTATGACGGGAAGTGCTGTAATTACAGAGAATCCGTTACCAACAATTACAAAAGCAGCGAGCACATCGGATGTTTGTTATAGTATTTATGAACAAACAACTCCGTTAGTTTATAGCGCAACTACTGGAACCCCTACTACATATAGTATCACTTGGAATTCCTCACCGTCCAATAGTTTTGTGGCTGTAACGAATGTGGCTTTACCTCCAAGTCCAATCGAAATTTCTGTTCCTGCAAGTACGCCTGTGGGAACATATACAGGCACGATTAGTGTTAAAAATGGAAATGGATGTGTTAGCGTAGGTCAAACTTTTACTGTTACAGTTAAAGGCGGCTTAACAGCTCCCGATAATGTAGTTGCAACCATATCTTGCCCTACTGATGCAACAGATCCAGGCGCACCAGCTAACATCACCGATGCATGCGGCAGAACAATCAGTGCCGTAGCTGATGGTTCTACCTCGACCTTAGGAACACCTGCTTGTAATGGCACAGTAGTATGGAAATACAAATACACGGCTTATGATGGAACCACTACCGCAAATTGGACCAAGACATACACCATTGATCGTTTACCATTCACAGATCCTACTGATGCAGGTTCAACAGTAGCTTGTGTTGCTTTAGC
>CAIWVT010000677.1 GCA_903916135.1 uncultured bacterium | reverse complement strand
GTTTTTCAATGATAAAGCAAAATCGTCTAATAAACCAATATGTAAAAATACTACTATTTTACGTATAAAAGACAAAAAAAGTTTTTTTATTTTAATTTATTCATTTCTCTTATGTATTTTTGTAGAAAAAAAGATATGCTACAGAGAATTCAAAGTCTTTATTTATTAGCGGTTATTATCGCTTATGTGCTGTTATTTTTCTTTCCGATTGCAGAATTTTCGGTGGACACTACAGTAAATTATTTTTCATTATTGCGCATCACGAGTGCTAATAGTAATAGTACGTACCCATTTATTATTGCTGTGGCGGTGTTATGTGCGGCTGTTTTGGTATGTATTTTTATGTATAAGAAGCGCACCTTGCAAATAAAAATGACTGCCATAATTCTTTTGGCTCATATTGCTTTGGTTGCTGCAATGTTTTATGCTGCTGACACTATAGCTAAGAAATTAGGTGCAATAGCTGTTTATGATACAGGAGCTTATCTTGCTTTAATACCTATGGTGTTTTTGGTATTGGCGCACCGAGCCATCCGCAAGGATGAAAAAATGGTGCGTTCTACGGATCGGATTCGCTAGTGTTTGTTTAATTCTTGGATTTCCATTTCCCGCAAATCGTTGCCATCAATGATGAAGCGCAGGAGGGTTATTTTCAAATGGAAACCAAATTTTCCTGCGGCTCCCGGGTTTATATACATCAATTGATGTTTGCTATCGAATTGCACTCTGCAAATATGCGAATGACCACACACAAAAATATCGGGCTTTTCCGTTACGATTAATTTGCGTGCGCGCACATCATATTTGGAAGGCGTGCCTCCGATATGCGTCATCAAAATCTTTTTTTGTTCTACTGAAAAAACTTGGTATTCGGGATATTGAATGCGCAGCTCTTGCCCATCAATGTTGCCATAGATAGCCTTTAGAGGTTTGAAATCTTCAAGTTTTTTGGCTGTTTCAAGATTGCCGATGTCTCCTGCATGCCATAGTTGATCGCATTGCGAAAAGAAATCGAATGTCTTTGGATGCAAAAAACAATGTGTGTCTGATAATATGCCGATACGTGTCATTCCTGATTCTTTAGCATTTTAAAATACTTCCCAATCGCACTTCGAACTTCAGATTGTGTAATTCCTTCGGGAAATCTATGCCAAGAAAATACGTAAGAAAACAACTCTTGAGCTTTTCGGTGAAGTTGCCGCTACACATATTTTAATGCACAATCTGATAATCTTTAACGAATCCTTTGTCATCAATCTGAAAAACAATATCCAAGTATGCACCTTCGCAATGAGCACAATTGAAATGTAAATTGCTTTCGGACAAACAATCATAAAAGAAATTATAACGCCAAACATCATAAAGTTTGTTCCAAGCAGTATATTGCTCTTCTGTGAAAAATGAAGAACTGATTCGCAGTGAATCGGAAGATTCTTGCGCCATAAGAACTTTAGAAGCACCTACTATCCATAAGAACGTCAAGCAAAAAATAAATTTAGAGAAATTAGTCTTCATGGTGCTATTGATTTTCTTTTAAAAAGGTAAAATTACACTATTTCCGGTTTATAAGCACAAAAAATTTTATTTTTGACAGTTAACTTTTCCTCTACAACCTTTAACTGATTGAACTTGATTTTACACAAGAATTATGGGTACATTTATTTTTTTAATTGCAAAATTATATGTTTTATCTGAATTAACACTCTAAATCCTGTAATGCCAACATTAAACTTTTGGCTTTCCCCTTTTTCTTGAGTCTATTTTCTCAGCAACATACAACCCGACGAATAGCCTCCGCCGAAAACCGTTACCACTGCTAAATTTCCTTTTTGGAACTTATCCCACGTTTGCGACAGCGCGATAGCCGAACTAGCGCTGCCTGTGTTGCCTTGATTTTCGATGTTAGTTACCACGGCGCCATTGGTCAACCCTAATAGGTCGCCCACCTTTTTGATGATACGCATATTGGCTTGATGCGGAATCAGGTAGGTTAGGTCGTGGATGTTGAAACCGTTGCGTTCCAGTATGCCTTGCGTGTTACCTGACATCAGCTTACTGGCATTGATAAACACATCTTTGCCATCTTTCATCTGTATGCGGTCTTCCAAAGGTTTCAGGTTCACGGCATGCATCGCCTTGGCAAAATGTGCATAGCCGCGGGTTTCAATTTCTAATACTTCGATATCATTTTCGCTCATGCGTTCTTTGGTAACGCTCAGGGCTGCTGCCCCGTCGCCCCACAAAAAACCCGAGTATTCATTGCTTTCATCATTATAAATGGTGTTATGTTCCGACACCACCACCAAGGCTTTCTTCGCCTTGCCCATTGCGAAATATCCTTCCACTATCTCCATGGCATTCACAAAAGAGGAGCAGGCTGTGGAAACAGAAATCACCTGCGCATTCTCTATCTGAAAAAAATGTTGCAAATGATGCGCCAAAGTTGCCACGGTGTCGTGGGGTGAATAGGTGGCGCCCACAATCAAATCCACCTCTTTTATATCAAAAGGCACTTTGGGTTGCAGCATGCCTGCCACCTTCACACTCATCGTGTTGGTGTTTTCGCTCTTGCCGGTCACGCGGCGTTCTCTGATACCTGATTTCTTAAAGATGTCGTCTGACGACATACCGAATTTCTTCGAGAAGTGTTCATTTGTCAGAATGTGTTCGGGCAAATAGTGGGCAATAGCATTAATGAACATGGTTTATTTTTTTATGGTTAGTAGTAGCATATCTGTGATAACTTGTTTGCGTTGGTGCATAAATTGTTTGAAGGTGTCTTCATTCATGTGATTCTTTTCCATAATCACCTGTTTAATGGTGAACGGAAAAGTGATAAGCGAAAGCATATTGATAAAAAACTGCGTCGGGTCAACCTCTTTGATGTTGCCTTTGCGCACTTCTTCCATAAATTGTTTGGAGAAATCGCCCGTATTATACAGACTTTGGAATATCTTCATCTGTGTGATTTTGTCAGGATTTCTGTGCAAGACCGAAAGAACAAAATACGTCAGCTTCGGATTTTCGAGCAGAATATCTATGTATTCTCCCACATACAAATGAATCTTTTCCTCAATCGGCAAGGAAGAGCCTAAGATGCCGTTCAAGGTAGGTGTGTATTTCTCAAGAAGACCCGAGAAGATTGAATTGAACAGATTTTCCTTGCTTCGGAAATAATAGTTCAGCAACGCGATATTGATTTTAGCTTTAAGGGCTATATCGCGAATACTTGTGCGCTCAAAGCCTTTTTCAAGGAAGAGCGATAAGGCTGTTTTCTTTATTTTTTCTTCTGTACTCATTATGTGCTGCAAAAGTAAACAATTATTTTAAACAAACGTTTAAAACAATAAATAATATTTTTATTGCATCCCATTAAAATCAATAATTACAGATATTTACTATTGAAAAAATATTTGATAAAAAACAGGGGTGGCATGACAAAAATATTTCAGGAAACCATGCAGAAAATCCTATGACATTTAATAAAATTTCCCCTGCCAGGTGTCGCGTTCCCTCATGCGTTTCTCAATTTGCGTCAGCACATGGTCGGCGCGTATCAATCCCCACGAACTATGCGCCAAGTAGCGCGGAGGTGCTTCGCCTGATAAACGTTCGATGATAATATCGGGGCGCAAAAGCTCCAGGAAATCAATAACAAAATCTATGTATTCTTCCAAGGAGAACAGATGAAAATCGGAGGGATGCTGCTGAAATTCCTGTTCCATCACGGTGTTTTTTAATATTTGCAGTTGATGAAGCTTCAAACTGTTGATGGGCAAAGCCGATAGGAGGGCGGCTTCGGCAAGCATCTCTTGGCGGGTCTCGTGTGGTAGCCCCAAGATAATATGCATGGCGATGAACAGCCTTTGATCGGCAGTCATGCGGATAGCCTCCACGGCAGTTTCGTAGGTATGCCCGCGGTTAATGGCGGCTAAGGTGCGATTGTAGCACGATTCTATACCATACTCTATAGAAACGAAATGCGTTTTTGCCAACTCACTCAGGTAAGCTATTTTCTCCTCATCCACACAGTCGGGGCGCGTACCCACCGAAATGCCTGATATCAGTGGATGGGTGAGGGCTTCACCATAAAGCTGTTTCAGCGCAGCTATATCTTTATAGGTATTGGAATATGCTTGAAAGTAGGCGATATATTTTGTCGCGCGGCGATAGCGAAACTGATGAAATTCTATCCCTTCGTCAATTTGTTGCGTGATACTTTTTTCGGGCACGCAATAGGATGGGTTGAAGGCATCATTCACACAATACGTGCAGCCACCTGTGCCCACTTTCCCATCACGGTTCGGACAGGTGAAGCCTGCATCTATGCTGAGTTTCTGCAATCGCGTGCCGTAAGTCTGTTGACAATAATGAGCATACGTATTGAAGCGGCGGGCGCTGCCCCACGGAAATTGGATGTGCGATTTATCCGTCAAGGTTTATCCAATTTCTTCTATCGTCTCCACATAATTCACCCCACGTTGCGCCAATTCGCTCAACATATATTCCACGCAATCGGGATAGTTGCCAATATATTCGGGCACCGACAAACCTCTCTGCGTATATAATCCGTATGCAATCATACGCAGCGCCACGGTGGCGGTGTAGCCTGTGGTGCGTGCCATGGAGTGGGTCTGCGTTTCTTCATCATATCTATCTAACAAATCGTAGGTATAGCGAAGTTTCCTGCCGTCTTTGGTGCCTTCCACTATCACTTTCATCACGGTGAGGTCGCGCTCGCCTTTTTTGAGTTCCCACATCGGGAAAAGCAATTTGGCGGTGAGGTCCATGGGTTTTATCTTCATGCCGTTCACCTCCACTTCCTCTTGCGAGAAGAAACCCGTTTCGCGCAAAGCCTTCACCAACGCCACATGCCCGGGATAGCGCAAGGTCTTTTCTTTGATGTTGGCGGCTTTGATGGTCTTGCCCAAAGAGCGGATGCCGTCGCTGTTGAACGACTCTAAGGTGCCTATGCCTGCAAAGTTCAGCAATTCGGTGTCCGAAAGTGCTTCGCGGGTAATTTCTTTATAGTTCTCGATATAGCGTGCGGGTCGCGTATATTCTTCAATCACATCAATGGGCGAAAACACCGCTTTATATTCGTAGGGATACTCGCGTATTTCGGGCAGCCCACCGACATAGGTCAGCGACGTCTCGGTTTCGTCCAACAGATGCGCCACATAGCCCGTCAGGATGTGCATCATGCCGGGTGCCACGCCGCAATCCATAATAGCAATCACATTATGTTGAAATGCCAAAGCGCTCAACTCGAAGGGGTCTTCAGGAAAAAAGGCGATGTCCACCACGTTTTTGCCCGCTTCGATGATGGCTTTCAGGGTTTGGTACCCCATAAAACCCGGCACAGCATTCACCACCATATCATAGCTGCTAACAAGCGCCCCAACCGTCTGCGGATTAGACAAATCCTGATGCACAGTCGTGATGCCAAACGCACTCAATCGTGCAAACGACTTCGTGTTGATGTCGGCGATAGCCACCTCAAACTCTTTATCTTTAGCTAAGTCAATAGCCATAGGCGCACCCACCAAACCGGCGCCAAGAACAATAATTTTCATAGGTTATGTTTTTTTATGGATGCAAAGTTATAAATAAATCTGTATGGGGCTTCATTCTTATTAAACTTAAAGCAACTTCACCAATGGAAGACAAACAAACTACATGCTATTCCTTTATTATCTTCTTCGCCATATTAATATCCTCGCCTATCACTCTGATAATATAAACCCCCGCATCGAAATCAGCTATGCTGATGTCGGTTTTGGCTTGACGCAAGGGGGTTTGTCGGAGGAGTTTGCCTTGGAGTGTATAGATGGCAATAGTGTTTGAAGCCTTCGATAATGATTCAATGGTGATGATGTCGGAAGCGGGATTGGGAGAAATTGTTATTTGATTGGACGAAAGTTTGTTTTCGGCGATGCCAACCTCAACAACATTGCATGAGTCTTTAAATAGATGATTGCCTAAAACCCTTACACCATCTTTAAAATGACACAGCATGAATGAAGGGACTTCAAATCCGTTGCTCCTACGTTGATAATTGAAACTTGAACTCGGACCACTGCCTTCCGTAAAAATTACTTTCTGATGTAAACTGCACATAGCCGTGGATCCATTGATGCGTACACGTTTCAAACCACTTTCATAATACACACTATCAACAATGCATTGAGTGGCAACATTACCATAATCATAGAAAACAAAAATATCACCCAAATTTAATCCTAAATTCATTACCAAATATTCTTCATGATATGTTGCATCATAAAACCATACTTTGCCCTGTATGGTGTCTTCGCGCAAATAACCGCCAAGCCCATTAATAATTTTATAGGTATTGGTAGCAATAGTGGTATCGTGAGTAGCCACAACCGTTTTGCTCACCAAATAATCATAAGCACAAAAAGGAATGACGTTCCAACTTGTGGCAGTACTGCCAAATATTGATTTGTAATTTTGAGCCGAGCTATAATTTATCTGTAATGCGAAACAGATAATAACTGTTAGAGAGAGGATTTTTGTTTTCATAATTAGATTTTTTTCAATGAGTTAAAATAAAGAACAAAGGTACGGAAAAAAAATTAAAGACATAAAAATAAAAAAATATCTCCATGTAATAATTTTTCATTTACTTTGCAAATAGAATTCAATCATGAATTATAAATAATTGATTTGATAGGAACCTAAACATTTTTCATTATGTCAACAACTGATTCGATTAGAGCCGTGCTTCATTTAGATAATAGGGATTATGAAGCTATAAACAAGCTTGCGTACATAATTCTCACAAAGGGCATCTACTTTAATATTGCGCTTTTTATAACACCATCTATTGCGGAGCTTGATTTTCGAAATCAGTATAACGCTTCCTGCAATGCGGTTGCTGCGGCAGATAATGGAGGCAGTAAATCAGCCCGAAAGGTGGAATCCCGCAAAATGCACAAAATGTTGAAGAAATTGATGAATTATACAAATGATTTGTATGAAGACGATGCGGTTAGTTTGTTGAAGTCGGGTTTCGAACTAAATCTGCAGCCTTCGCCTCACCCACGTCCCAATCAACTTATAATTAAGAAGATTGTTGCTGGCGCAGATATGGGTACTGTGAAGATATATCTTCAACCTCTTTCTGGTCTGGAAATTCATTTGAAGGAAAAGAGAACCTATATCGTGTATGTGTTTGCCGATAGCGAAACGCTTGAATTTAGGATTGGGCACACAGGTACTGATTCTCGTGAAATCATTATAGAAAATGTGCCTCTTATGACTCGTCAATATTATGCTATCACAGCTACCAATGCTGCGGGTGAATCTATGCTAAGCAATAGAGTGAAATTTACCCTCACGGATTAGCATATTTTGTAGCTTAATCAATCTATTTCATACAGATATTGTAGAAATAGGTGCCTGTGTAAGCCTCTTACATAGCGGTGTAGATCGCTTACACATCGGTGTAATACTTTTACATAGCGGTGTAAGCGTGCTACACATCGGTGTAAGAAAACTACACATCTGTGTAGGCATGTTACATAGCAGTGTAAGGACGCTACGCATCGGCGTAGGTTTTCTACATAGCGATGTATTCATACTACACATCGACGTAAACGTTTTACATAGCGATGTAAGTGACTTACACATGATAGTAAAATGGGTTCATCGGTTAGTAATATTGAGACAATGCTCCTAAATTGAGCTTGTATCTATCTTAAAAAGAATATAATGGAGAGTTCGTGTTTTGTTATTATGTATGAAAAATAAGTAGCGGATACTTGAACATCAACCTATCAATATGAATACTTGACTCCAATTGCGTAAACTCCGAACTCTGAACTCTGAACTCTGAACTCGAAATAAAAAACTCAATCAACAAATAGACCTACTCTACCCGTTATACAGCCTCGCTCTTTGCTCTTTCAACCTATCATCCGAGATGTAGTCGTCGTATTCCGATTGCTTATCAATCATGCCATTTGGACCCATTTCGATGACGCGATTACACACCGTTTGAATAAATTCGTGGTCATGGGACGACATAAGGATGTTGCCTTTGAACTTGATAAGCGTATTGTTGAATGCCTGAATAGATTCCAAATCCAAATGATTGGTGGGCGCATCCAACATCATAATGTTGGCATTGCGCAGCATCATGCGGGCAATCATGCAGCGCACCTTTTCGCCACCTGACAACACATTGGCTTTTTTATAGATTTCCTCGCCAGAAAACAGCATCTTACCTAAATATCCACGCAGATAGAGTTCCGTAGTGTCGGTTGAATATTGTGCCAGCCAGTCAATCAGCGTGATAGGTTTCAGGAAAAGATGTTCATTTTCCAAGGGCAAATACGCCTTGGTGATGGTTTGCCCCCACACGAAGGTGCCGCTGTCGGCAGGGATATGCCCTTTGATGATTTCAAACAGATTGGTCATGGCTCGCGAATCGTGTGAAAGCAGAATAATCTTCTCATCTTTTTGTATGGTGAACGATAAATCTTTGAACAGCACCACGCCATCCACCGATTTGGTGAGATTCGTTACCTCCAAAATGTTGTTGCCGGGTTCTCGCGCAGGCGTAAAAATGATACCCGGATATTTCCGTGTTGATGGCTTTATTTCTTCGATATTCAGCTTTTCAATCATCTTTTTGCGGCTTGTGGTTTGCTTCGATTTCGATGCATTCGCACTAAAACGTGCGATAAACTCCAACAGTTCCTTCTTGCGCTCTTCAGCTTTTTTGTTCTGATTCAGTTGCTGGCGCAATGCCAATTGACTCGATTCGTACCAAAAGGTGTAATTGCCCGAAAACATCTGCACGCGGTTGAAATCAATATCCACGATATGGGTGCAGATAGAATCCAAGAAATGCCTATCATGCGAAACCACCAAGACGGTGTTTTCGAAATTCGCCAGATAATTTTCCAACCATTGCACCGTGTCTAAATCCAAATCGTTGGTAGGCTCATCCAAGAGCAAATTGTCGGGTTTGCCAAACAATGCCTGCGCCAACAGCACTTTCACCTTTTCTTTACCGCTCAAATCTTTCATCAATTTGTTGTGCTCACTTTCTTTGATGCCGATGCCGCTCAAGAGGCTGGCAGCATCGCTTTCGGCGTTCCAACCATCCATTTCCGCAAATTTCTCTTCCAATTCGGCAGCACGCAAACCATCTTTCTCTGAGAAATCTGCTTTCGCATATATGGCATCTTTCTCTTTCATCACGGTGCAAAGGTCTGTATGTCCCATCATCACGGTGTCAATCACCGAAAACATATCAAAGGCAGAGTGGTCTTGTTTCAACACCGACAGGCGTTCGCCCACGCCAAAACCGATATGTCCACGCGTGCTCTCCATGCCGCCCCACAGCACTTTCAAAAGGGTTGATTTGCCCGAACCGTTAGCGCCAATGATGCCATAGCAATTGCCCGCGTTAAATTGCAAGTTCACATCCTGAAACAAAATGCGCTTGCCAAACTGTATGCTTAAATCTGAAACACTAATCATGTATATATAATATAAGGTATAAAATTATTTGTAAATGGTATGAGGTAAAAGGTAAATGGTATGAGGTAAAAGGTAAATGGTATTTGGTATTTGGAATTTGCCTGTCCGACTGAAGTCATTCAGGCGGGGAGCTTGGTATTTGGTATTTATTCCTTTCAAGAGTTTATTTGCCATATATGAGTTGGGAATTCCTACGGATGGCAGAAAAGCTGTTAAATTGCTTTAAGGAATAATGCGAAGCTTGGCGTATTGCACCAACAACTGCTTTTTGCCAACGCCATCAAATAAGACCGTAGTTTTCTTGTTCGGACCTTTGCCTTCCACCGACAGCACCTTGCCCAAACCGAAACGCTGATGCTCCACTGTCATTCCCACGCAAATATCATCCGAGTCGGAAGCCGAAAAAGGTGCAAACGGATCGTCTGGCTTTTCTTCAAATTTCTTTAGTTTTAAAGACTTCTTCTGAACAGGCGGAGGCGGTGTTTTCACTTTCCACTGATTGTCCATTTTCTGCTGAGGCGTTTTGCGAGGCGCATCAATATATTTTGGATCTATCTCATCAATAAACCGACTTGCTTCGCTAAAAATCATTTCGCCATATTTATAGCGATTTTCGGCATACGACAATGTCAGCCGTTTCATAGCCCGCGTGATAGCCACATAAAACAAACGACGTTCTTCCTCCAAATCATCCCGACTGTGCAACGACTGCATCGAAGGAAACAGATTTTCTTCCATGCCACTCACAAACACATACGGAAATTCCAATCCTTTTGCCTGATG
>CAIWVT010000676.1 GCA_903916135.1 uncultured bacterium | reverse complement strand
GAAGTTATTTCCACAGGTTCCATCGGCATTGATATTGCTTTGGGCGTGGGCGGTTTCCCAAAAGGCAGAGTGATTGAAATCTACGGACCTGAGTCTTCGGGTAAAACAACCTTAGCCCTGCATGCTATTGCTGAATCGCAGAAGAAAGGCGGCATTGCTGCTTTCATCGATGCGGAACATGCTTTTGACAGCAGCTATGCTCGCAAATTGGGCGTGGATATCGAAAACCTTTTAATTTCACAACCCGATAATGGCGAACAAGCCTTAGAAATCACCGAAAACCTGATTCGTTCGGGTGCCATAGATATTATCGTGATTGACTCCGTGGCAGCCCTCACGCCGAAAAGCGAGATTGATGGCGAAATGGGCGACTCCAAAATGGGTTTGCATGCCCGATTGATGTCGCAAGCTTTGCGTAAACTCACGGCTACTATTAGCAAAACAGGCTGTTGCTGTATCTTCATCAACCAATTACGCGAAAAGATCGGTGTGATGTTTGGTAATCCCGAAACCACCACGGGCGGTAATGCCTTGAAGTTTTATGCTTCGGTTCGTATTGATATCCGTAAAATAAATCAAATCAAAGAAGGTGAAGACATCGTTGGCAACCGTGTTCGTGTGAAAGTGGTGAAAAACAAAGTGGCTCCACCTTTCCGTTTAGCCGAATTAGACATCGTTTATGGCGTAGGCTTTTCCAAGATTGGAGAAATTATTGACTTGGGTGTTGACAAAGAAATTATCAAGAAAAGCGGCTCATGGTTTAGTTATAACGAAACCAAACTCGGTCAAGGCAGAGAAGCCGTGAAATCACTTTTGTTAGACAATACCGAACTTGCCGACGAAATCGAATTGCTCATCAGAGAGAAACTCAAATAATTCGATTCCATCGGTATGAAAATTATCAATAATGCTTTCTTGCTGCTGCTTTGTGTCTTGATTGTTGCTTGCGGAGGAAACAAAAAAAGTGAGACAGAAAGTACCACGAAACCTGATTCCCTACAAGTTACTTTGGATGCCCTAAACAAGAAAATCGCCGAGAATCCCAAAGACCCTAAACTCTACGACCAAAGAGCCGCTTGGTATCTCCAAAATAAAGACCCCGACAAAGCACTCTCGGATGTGAACAAAGCTATCACTTTAGACCCGAAGAATTCTGCTTATATGCGCACCTTGTCGGATGTCTTTTTTGCTACCGGGAAACTCAGAAACTGCTTGGATGCATTGAACAAAGCCTGCGAGCTAAATCCGAATGATGCAGATGCTTTGCTGAAGCTCGCCGAATTATATTTCTACCAAAAGGATTATAAAAAGACCTTTGAATTTATTGACAAAGCGCAAAAGATTGACAATTTGAATGCAAAAGCCGATTTCATTCGTGGTATGGCATTGAAAGACGTAGGCGATACCTTGAAAGCCGTCAAGAGCTTTGAAAAAGCTATAGAGAAAGATCAACAATATTTCCATGCCTATATGCAATTGGGTTTGATGTATTCCGTCAAACGCAGTGCTTTGGCAATTGACTATTTCAACAACGCTTTGAATTTGAACCCCAAAAGCATCGAAGCCCTATACGCCTTGGCTTTGTTCTATCAGCAAGTCGGCGATTTCCAAAAAGCCATCGCGAAATACACCATCATAATTCAAATTGACCCTACCTACAAATATGCCCACTACAACATCGGATATATTAATTTGGTTGAATTAGGCTCCTACGAGGAGGCTGTCAAATATTTCTCTGATGCCATCAAATGCGATGCAAACTATGTCGAAGCCTATTTCAATCGTGGCTTTGCTTACGAGAAGATGGGCAACATCAAAAGCGCCCGCGCTGACTATCAGCAAGCCTTAAAAATCAGAGTCAACTACGATAAAGCCGTCGAAGGCATGAACCGCCTTGACAAAACATCACATTAATAATTTCATTTAATCACTATTGCTATGAAAAAAATCCTTGTTTCGTTCATCGTTCTTATAACTTTGAGCATGAATCTCTTTTCTCAAAATCGCATGACGCCCGAACTCATGTGGAAGTTTGGTCGTGTCAGCGACATTCAACTCTCCCCCGACAAAAAGACCATACTCTATGGCACCACCTATTATAATCTGACCGAGAACAAAGGCAACCGCGATTTGTTTGTCATCCCTGTCACGGGTGGAACTCCTGTGAACCTCACCAACTCTCCCTCCGGTGAATACAACGGCGTGTGGCGTCCCGATGGAAAGAAAATCGGATACCTCTCTTCCGAAAGTGGCGAATCCCAACTATGGGAAATGAATCCCGATGGCTCCGGCAAAAAACAAGTCAGCAAGGTCGAAGGCGGCATCAATGGCTTTGCTTATGCCCCCGACATGACCCATATATTCTACCTCCAAGACATCAAACTCGACAAAAACGTCACCGACATCTATCCCGATTTGCCCAAAGCCGATGCCCGCATCATTGATGATTTGCTCTATCGCCATTGGGACAGTTGGAGTGACTATTCCTATAGCCACATAATCCTTGCAAGCTATGCCGACGGCGCTGTTTCAGGTCCCCAAGACATCATGAAAGACCAACGTTTCGATTCCCCTCTGACGCCCGACGGTGGCTTAGAACAAATCGCTTGGAGTCCTGATTCAAAAACCATTGCCTACACCTGCCGCAAACTCAACGGTAAAGCCGAAGCCCTCAGCACCAACTCCGACATCTATCTTTTCAATATAGAAACCAACCAAACCACCAACCTCACCGACGGCATGCTCGGCTACGACCAAGACCCTGTTTTTTCTCCCGACGGAACCAAACTCACATGGAGCAGCATGAAAACCCCAGGCTACGAATCCGACAAAAAACGCCTGATGCTCTATGACTTCAAAGCCAAAACCATGACCGATCTCAGCGAAAACTTCCCCGAAGGCGCCACCAATATGCGTTGGAGTGACGATAACAAATTCATTTATTTCCTAAGTTATACCAATGCCACTTGTCAGATCTTTAGTGCCGATGTCGCTGCCAAAAAAATCACACAACTCACCACAGGCGTTCACGACTACACCGAACTCATTGCCGATGGCAAACTCATGTTAGGAGTCCAAATGTCCATGTCCAAACCTTCCGAAATCTATCGTCTCGATGCCCTCAAAGGATTGACCAACGAGGTCCAACTCACCTTCACCAACAAAGCCATTCTCGACAACATCACCATGGGCAGGGTAGAAGAACGTTGGATAACCACCACCGACAAAAAGAAAATGTTAGTTTGGGTAATTTATCCCCCCAACTTCGACAAAACAAAAAAATACCCCACCTTATTATACTGCCAAGGCGGACCCCAAAGCGCCGTAAGTCAGTTCTTCTCCTATCGTTGGAACTTTCAGATGATGGCTGCCAACGACTATATCATCGTTGCCCCCAATCGCCGCGGCTTACCAAGTTTCGGACAAGCTTGGAACGATGAAATCGCCCAAGACTATGGCGGACAAAACATGCTCGATTATCTCTCTGCCATTGATTCCCTCGCCAAAGAACCTTTCGTCAATGCCGACAAACTCGGCGCGGTCGGTGCCAGCTATGGAGCCTACTCTGTCTATTGGCTTGCCGGAAACCACAACCACCGTTTCAAAGCCTTCATTGCCCATTGCGGCATGTTCAACTTCGAAAGTTGGTATGGCACCACCGAAGAACTATGGTTTGCCAATCACGACTTAGGCGGTCCCTATTGGAAATCCCCCCAACCCAAAAGCTACGAATTTTCCCCTCACAAATTTGTCGGCAAATGGGACACACCCATATTGGTCATCCACGGCGGCAACGACTTCCGCATCCCCTACACCGAAGGCATGCAAGCCTTTGACGCTGCCCAACTCCAAAACATCCCCAGCCGTTTCCTCTTCTTCCCCAACGCAACACATTTCGTAAGCAAACCCCAAGACGCCGTCCTATGGCAACGCGAATTCTTCCGTTGGTTAGACACCTATTTGAAATAGGCTAAAAGGAGTAGAAAAAGGTATATGGAGCTCTGTTTGTCTGAATATTCTTTTTAGGGATGTTACACAGTGATCCACAGAGAAAAGGAGCTATACCGAGAGGGTACTCCTTTTTTTTTGATTCGTATTTCACACTATTGCCATTCGATTTAGTGAATATGCTATGCTAACTTTTTGGGAAGCGATGTTCAGAAAAGTTTATGCTATGCTAAGTTTTGGGAAAGCGATATACAGAAAAGTTTATGCTATGCCAACTTTTTGGGAAGCGATATTCTGAAAAGTTTATGCTATGCTAACTTTTTAGAAAGCGATATTCTACAGAGTTTATGGTATGCTATGTTTTTAGCATAGCATAATCTGAAAAATACATGCTTTCCCAACTTTTTAGGATAGCATAATCAGAAATGTTTACGGTATGCTAGCTTTTTAGCATAGCATAAACACAAATGCAGACTTAATTCTAAAATTATAACAATTAGCTACTTACACTATAAATTGTGACTTTAGAAATTGTGAAGATAAAATCTCCAGTGACCATCCATTGCAGATCTATACATCGTCAATTTAAAGAAAAATTCCTCACCTTCTACTCAAACCCCAACTTCTTCCTCAATTCCCCCGTTGACAACAGCATAGGATCAATTTCGTATGCCGTGAAAGTATAATCGCCTTTAGCATCTGTGGCTGAAACCGTATTTTTCACCGTGTTTTTATCCACAAAAGCAAACTGTCCGTTTTCTTTTATGATAAACATAGCAGTTTCGGAAGTGGGATCCATAGCAATTTTCTGCTTAATAAAGTTAAGATTACTATAGGACAAGATGCCTTTGATTTTGCCATCAATCACATTCACCTCTGCCGTATTGATTTTGTTATTAAACGCATCCTTGAAACTCGCCAAAAACTCTATAGGATTCTTCATACGCAGAATTTGGTCGCAATTCCATATCCCAAACCCATCAATTTCGAAACTCCGTGTGATATTATCCGAACTCATTGCCAATTGGTTTAAACTATCCTTTTCGAGCGCCATTCTCTTGCGAGCATAATCCATCCATTCCTCTCTCGACATGGCTTTCTCTGCCGGACTCATCGTCTTATAAATCTCATTCCAAGCACGTTTCAAATAACCCGCGTAGGTTTTCTCAATCCGCTTATCAAACTTCACACGACACTTCTTCAAGGCTTTGTTGTAGCGATAATCAAGCTTAGTATAGGTCTTTTGATATTTCTTCGTATCCGTCGTGAACGATGGTTTAATAGGATAAGCCTCCATGCTGACCACTTCCGAAGGCGATTTCAGTTCGATGCTAAACACGTTTTCTGTTGGCATATAGCTTATCCGCAAATCCGTCCATTTCTTTCGACTTATATATTTCTTAGAGAAATCTTTTTTTGTCAGATTACCCGAATATGCCCACACATACCCCCTGTAAGGAGCTTGTTCTCTATAGGTTGAATAGTTCATCAAATCGAACATAAAATTCGGAAGCTTTTTAATGTCCTTATCGAGACTATATTTATACATGCGTTTCAACTTGAAATACGGATTCAACAAACGCTTTTTCCCTTTAAAATATTCAAAAGGGATTTTAAACGTCCGTGCATAAGAGGAGTCTGCATAGCGATCTTCAAAGCTTGTGGTGTCCAAATCGGTGCGCATCAGTTGCGTGTAGAGTTTATACGCCAAAGAGTATCTGCCTTCGCGACTAATAGAATTTCTTCTTAGTGGAGCATTCAAGTTCCAATTGCCTGTTTTTTCATTCAAGCGATAGAGATTGTATCCTTGGGCAGTATCCAATGCGGCTAATTCGAACTTTATTTTTTTATCGGGTGCCAAAAACACTTGTTCGTTATCTTTCACGGCATACATCTCGAACATGCCCGCCGTTTTGAAAGCAAATTTCTGTCCCGCACTGTCATAACCCATAGGAACGCCATTGGCAAAAATATCAATAATATCTTTGAACTCGCGATAATAGATGTCAACATTCCCCGTAATCGGCTTGCCGGATGCATCCACAAAAGCCTGTTGTGGAATTTCAAAGGTAGTGCCGCTTGGATAATACAATTTGCGGGGCTGTTCTGCCTCGACCACGTATTTCTTCCTGACAATTTCAGGATCGCCCACAGTGGGTTTCACCGTCTTGCTGTAGAAATTATCCACAATGGGCACGCTTGGTTCTTTCGTTGATTTATGAGTGAAATTAGTATTTTTCAAATCATGATAGATGCTAAGCTCCAAGTTCATGGCGGGAAAAGCTCTCGTAAAAATGAGCGAATCGCGTTTGTCTTGACAGCTTATTTTAAGGGTTTCCAAGGGTAGTTTTTCAATCAAATTAAGCACAGGATCGGCATCGTCGAAGCTGTTTTCCGTAATGTCTAACGCATGAAGTTGGGAGGCTTTGGCAATTTCAGCAGGAAGATAGCTCAGCCAATTGTCAGATAAATCTAAAGATTGCAAGCTTTTCGGGAAAACAACATTTCTGTCCATCAGTACATTGCCGCAGGAAGCAAGCCTTAGGTTTTGGAGCTTGGGAAGCCATGTGAGGCATACAAACAGTTTGTTGGCATCCACCATATCATAATTGGTGATGGAGAGATTTTGCAAGCTTTCCAAGTTTTTGATATTGCTTGGAATCTCCGCACTTTCGTTATCATCCAAACTAAGCGTGGCGAAATATTTCAGTTCATGCAATTGCCGAAAAAGCTTTTTAAGGTTTAGGGTAGGGCTGCTGTTTACCGATAGATTGTTCAGATTCTTAAACGCTAAGATGTTGGCGGGTATAAGTTTGCCTGAATAAGCATTAAATTCAATCTTTTCGATATTATCTTTTTTGATAACGTTCGAAAAGATTTCCTTCAGAGTTTCTCGCGAGTTTACGCCCGTTATGACTAAAGATTTGGTGTTGCTGTCAATGATAAAATTCTTAAAATCAACATGCGCATCTTCCGTATCGTAATAATACGTAAATGGACTTTCTTTTTGAGCGTAAGAAGTTGAGGCAACAAGAAACAGCAAGAATACCGAAAAAATAATTGATTTTTTCATAATAGCATAAATTTAATGGAAGGAACCTTTAGTAAGTAAACGAAACTGAAGTGTTTTTAATTGTACCCACACTTGCTTTATTTTTATCAAAAAACAAATGGCTACCATGCCCTATCCTGAAAAATGGCGTAGTAGTATATGGGGTTTGAATCTTTGCATAACGGATTAGAAAAACCACTGAGACATCCGACCTCCGTTATTCAGTGTAATGCACTCAAAGGAAGACCCAAGTTCCAAATTCCCCGCCTGCATGATGCAGTCAAATAGGCAAGCTCCAAATTCCAAGGTTAAGCACGCTCGAAAAAGTCTCTATATTACCACTAAGGCTCCCGACCTACAGTACGGGACAGGATTAAGCCTCTAAGAAACACGAAGTTTTTAACAGTTTCTAACTAAGAGT
>CAIWVT010000675.1 GCA_903916135.1 uncultured bacterium | reverse complement strand
TTTGGAATTTAATAATGAAAAATAAACATCTAAAACCTTTGATATTATTTGTTTTGCGATATCACACAACGCAAATTCATTCATTAATTTTGGCGATTTTTATTTTGTTAAAAAACCTTAATAAGCAATTGTATGCACATTTTTAATATAGCAATTACACAAATTCCTGGAATTGGAGACATAACTGGAAAAAAACTTATTGACTTTTGCGGAAGCGTCGAAGCTGTTTTTAAAGAAAAAAAACAGCTTTTGATGAAAATACCCGGATTGGGAGAAAGTCTTGTTGCATCAATCATTAATGGACGCGATACTGCATTTAAACGTGCCGAAAAAGAAATTGAATTTATTGAGCGATTCAAAATTGTTAGTATATTTTATACTGATGAAAATTATCCTCATCGGTTAAAGAATTGTAATGATGCGCCCATGATGCTTTATTATAAAGGTAATGCTGATCTGAATAAATCAAAAATACTGAGTATTGTCGGCACTCGAAGTGCCACAGATTACGGAAAAGATTGTTGCATGAAAATCATTGCGGATTTCGCGAACCTTGATGTATTAGTTATTAGTGGTTTGGCTCATGGCATTGACACCTATGCACATAAGGAGGCACTAAAAAACAACCTTGAAACCGTAGCGGTTTTGGCACATGGCCTTGATAGGATTTACCCTCCAATAAATCGCGATCTTGCTCATAGAATGATTGATCAAGGAGGCTTACTTACCGATTATATGAGCGAAACCAATCCCGACAGAGAAAATTTCCCGAAACGCAATCGAATTATCGCTGGTTTATCAGATGCCACTATTGTAATAGAAGCTGCCAGAAAAGGTGGCGCTTTGATTACAGCCGATATCGCTAATTCCTATAATCGCGATGTGTTTGCAGTGCCTGGTAAAATTGGAGATAAATATTCAATAGGATGCAATAATTTTATTAAAACCAATAGAGCAGCTTTAATTCAATCGGGGGATGATATCAAATATTTTTTAGGTTGGGATTTGGAAAAGAAAAAGACCGAAGTGATTCAACGCAAATTGTTTATTAATCTTGAACCAGATGAAGAAAAGATTGTGAATTTGCTGACCGCACAAACCCAAATGAGTATAGATGGTATTTGTATAGATTTACAAATACCCATGAGCCGTGTTTCGGCAGCATTACTTAATCTTGAGTTCGAAGGTATCGTGAGAACTCTGCCCGGAAAGATGTATTCTTTATTATAATGTGTTTCCATTAAAACTGGAGGTTTGAAATTTTAACTTCCTGTCCAATTATAAAATTCGCCGCGGTTGAATGCTCGAAAATCCTTAAAATGCTCAAAAAAACACAAAATAATTTAAACGCAGTAAAAAAAAGGTTTATGATTTAAATCATTGTTTGAGAAATTTTGTGTACTTTTGCATTTTGAAATCCGAAACACTAAATAATAGATATGTCAAAATACAAGGTTTTATTTGTTGCTCAAGAAATGGTTCCCTATATGAGCGACAGTATCATGGGGCAAATATGCCGTAATCTTCCTCAAGGCATTCAGGAAAAATGTAGGGAAATCCGAACTTTCATGCCACGCTTTGGATGCGTAAACGAAAGACGCAATCAACTTCACGAAGTAATACGATTGTCAGGAATGAATTTAATTATTGATGATAGCGATCATCCTTTGATTATTAAGGTTGCATCCATTCAAGCGGCTCGTTTGCAAATATATTTTATTGATAACGATGATTACTTTCAGAGAAAATGTGTGTTTACCGACAAAAACAATGAGTTTTGTGCCGACAACGACGAACGTGCCATTTTCTATGCACGTGGCGTTATTGAAACAGTAAAAAAACTTGGATGGTCGCCAGAAATAATCCATATTCATGGATGGTTTTCGAGTTTAGTTCCATTTTTTGTCAGAACAACTTTCAGAGACAACCCACTTTTCACTGACACCAAAATCGTATGCTCTTTATATGACGATGACTTTGATCATGTGTTCAGTAATAGTTTCTTGAAAAAGCTCAAACATGAAGGTGTCAATGAAAAAGATTTAAAACAATATAAAACTTCAGATTACGTTGGTATAATGAAAGGTGCCATTGATTTTTCTGATGCAATAATTATTGGTGCAGAAAACATAAATCCAGAACTTCTTGCTTATGCAAAAAAATCAAACAAGCCGATGCTTGAGATGCAATCAATGGATAATTACATTGCTGCATATAGTGAATTTTATGATGAGTTAGTTGACGAACTGGTTAACGAAAATGCTTAACAATAATAAAACCCAAAATTCTTTTGAAAAAACTCAGATCTAACTTCAGTTACAACTTTCTTTGGATATTATTAATTTCGGTTCTTTGGTTATCCTGTAATAAAAATGAAGAGCTGGGCATGAATGTTCAACCTCAGGAAAACATGCTTGGTGTTACATTTATTGATAGCCTACATATTTCTGCCCATACCGTCTTAGACGATTCTGTTAAAACCGATGAAACCTCTTCAAATATAATTGGCAGCCTCGTTGATCCAGTTTTTGGATTGACAACTGCCGGAATGTACACTCAGTTCAGACTAACAACAGATAATGTTGATTTTGGCGACAATCCTGTCTGCGATTCTATTTTTCTATCATTGGCTTATAATAGTTTTTATGGTGACACTACTACGAATCTCACGCTGAATGTTTTTGAAATTACTGATGATTTTTATCTGGACAACAGTTATTATTCAAACGACGTACTTGGTACATTCAAAAACAATCTGGCAAATATCAATTTCATACCAAGTTTTCGTGATAGTGTAAAAATTGACGGAGCAAACTCAGCCCCGCAACTTCGTATGCAGCTAAAAAATTCATTAGGTCAGAAATTCATTGATGCGTCAGGTTCTTCTGATTTAGCTGATAATACTAATTTTTTAAAGTATTTTAAAGGACTTTATATTTCAACAAATTCTGTTACTACTAAAGGTGTGATGTTATATATCAACTCGCTTTCTTCACTTTCAAAGCTTACAATGTACTACCATAATGCTACTGATACATTAAAATATACTTTTGTTCTTAATGCAAATTGTGCTCGATTTAATACTTTTGATCACCATAAATATGCTACGGCAAATTCATCTTTTATACAACAAGTAGCCAGTGACAGCACTCTTGGTGATAGCTTACTTTATCTCCAAGCAATGTCAGGAACACGAGTTAAACTTAAATTTCCAGAAGTTATAAATCTAAACAATTTGGGAAACATTGCTATAAATAAAGCCGAACTTGTCATTAAAGTTGACCCAACAACGGTTGATGACATTTTGGTTCCGCCAAGCAGACTTTCGCTTGCAATAAATAATTATGATGAAACTTTAAGCTTTTTACCCGATGTTGTTTATGGCGAAACATATTATGGTGGAACTTACAACTCTACAACAAACGAATATCGGTTTAATATTTCTAAATACATTCAAAATGCTTTATTAAAAGGAAGCTTTGGTGATGACGGATTAATTTTGATTGTCTCAGGATCTGCTGTATTAGCTAATAGGGCAGTTATTTTTGGACCGAAACATTCCAACGACGGTATGCATTTAGACATCATTTATACACAAATCAAATAGCTATGTGTGGAATTGTTGCATACATGGGTTCCAAACAAGCTTATCCCATATTAATAAAAGGTCTTTATCGCCTCGAGTATCGTGGTTATGATAGTGCTGGAATTGCAATTTTAGACGGCGATATAAAACTTTATAAGACCAAAGGGAAGGTTGCAGAACTGGAGAGTTTTGTTAAAGATAAAGATGTGGATGGAACTGTCGGCATTGCACATACCCGTTGGGCAACGCATGGCGAACCTAACGATGCGAACGCACACCCCCATTTTTCAAATTCAAAGAAGCTTGCCATAATACATAATGGAATTATTGAAAATTATGCAACGCTCAGAGAAGAACTTCTTAAACGAGGTTATGTTTTCAGAAGTAATACCGATACCGAAGTTTTAGTTCATCTGATTGAAGATATCCGTGTAAACGAAAAAGTAAATCTGATTAAAGCAGTTCAATTGGCACTGAATCAAGTTATAGGTGCCTATGCTATTGTGATTGTTTCGCAAGAAGATCCTGATTTGCTCATCGCCGCTCGCAAAGGCAGCCCATTGGTGATTGGCATCGGCGAAAATGAAACTTTCGTGGCTTCGGATGCTACTCCTATTGTTGAATATACAAAAAATGTGGTTTATCTCAATGATGAAGAAATAGCTATCATTCGCAGGAATGAGAAACTAAAAATTAAAACCATTAAAGATATTAACAAAACCCCTTACATTCATAAGCTTGAAGTGAACTTAAGTGCAATAGAAAAAGGTGGTTTTGATCATTTTATGTTGAAAGAAATCTATGAACAACCTCGCTCTATTGGGGATTGTATGCGTGGACGATTAAATACAAAGAAAGGCATTGTTTCTTTAGGCGGTATTTTAGATTATGTAGAAAGAATAAAAAATGCCGAACGAATTGTTATTATTGCTTGTGGCACATCATGGCATGCAGGTTTGGTAGGAGAATATTTGTTTGAGGAGCTTGCCAGAATTCCGGTGGAAGTGGAATATGCTTCTGAATTTCGCTATAGAAATCCTGTGATTCACGAAAACGATGTGGTCATTGCTATTTCGCAATCGGGAGAAACCGCAGATACGTTGGCAGCGATAGAATTGGCAAAATCGAAGGGTGCTACAATTATCGGCATTTGTAATGTTGTGGGTTCATCTATACCTCGTGCCACACATGCGGGCACTTATACACATGCAGGTCCTGAAATTGGTGTGGCATCCACAAAGGCATTTACAGCTCAGGTTACGATTTTAACTTTGATGGCACTGATGATAGCTGATAAAAAAGGCAGTATTTCTAAATCTCGTTATCATCAAATCATCAACGAACTGGAAATGATTCCATCGAAAGTGGAAAAGACATTGAAAGTGAACGATGAAATCATTCGTATTGCAAAACTTTTCAAGGATTCACGTAATTTTCTGTATCTCGGACGTGGTCTCAATTTTCCGGTTGCCTTGGAAGGCGCACTTAAACTAAAAGAAATTTCATACATACATGCGGAAGGATATCCGGCAGCCGAAATGAAACATGGTCCTATCGCGCTTATTGATGAAGAGATGCCTGTGGTGGTTATTGCCACGAATCAAGGAGTCTATGAAAAAATCATTTCCAATATCGAAGAAGTGAAAGCTCGTAAGGGGAAGATTATTGCTATCGTTACAGAGGGAGATAAATCTGTGCGCAATATTGCTGATTTTGTTATTGAAATACCCGATACGGATGAGTTACTCGTTCCGTTGTTGGCAACAATTCCGCTACAATTATTATCTTATCATATCGCAGTGTTGCGAGGATGTAATATTGATCAACCACGAAATTTAGCAAAATCTGTTACGGTTGAATAACACCTTTTTTGCATGAAGATTATTGAACTTATTAAAAGCTTTGAAGAAGTTATTCCTCTTGATTTTCAAGAAAGCTACGATAATTGTGGGTTGCAAATTGGAAATGCACAGCATGAGTTGAGCCAAGCGTTGATTTGTTTTGATATCACTGAAGAAGTGGTGGACGAAGCTATGGAAAAAAAATGCAATCTTATCATCTCACATCATCCTCTCATATTTAAAGGTATAAAAAAGATTACTGGGTCGAATTATATCGAACGAATTGTGTTGAAAGCTATCAAATTTGATATTTGTATTTATTGCGCCCATACCAATTTGGATAATAATTTTGAAGGATTAAATCTTTTCATTGCAGAGAAATTAGGTTTGAAAAACAGCAAGATTCTTGCTCCCGTTGAAAAGACCTTGAAAAAACTGGTAACATTTTGTCCGACAGAACATGCCGAACGCTTACGTACCGCTCTTTTTCAATCGGGTGGAGGGCATATCGGAAACTACGATAGTTGCAGTTTTAATTTGGAAGGCACGGGAACTTTTCGTGCAAACGAATTGGCACATCCTTTTGTTGGCGAAACAAACCAACTTCATTTTGAAGCTGAAACACGCATTGAAATGATTTTTCCGCAACACATTGAACGCCGCATTATAGACACCCTATTAAAAAATCATCCTTATGAGGAAGTTGCTTACGACATTTATCCACTTGATAACGCTTTTGCAAAAGTAGGAGCAGGTGTGATAGGCGATTTGGCAGCACCGATGGCAACTTTAGATTTTTTTCAATATTTAAAAGATACATTTCAAACAAAAAGCATACGACATAGCAAAATAAATAAACCCACAATCCGCAAAGTTGCTTTTTGCGGCGGTTCGGGAAGTTTTCTGATTCATCAGGCTATATCGCAAGGGGCAGATATATTTATTACAGGAGATATTAAATATCATGATTTTTTTTCAGAGCGCATACTTTTGGCTGATATCGGGCATTTCGAGTCGGAACAATTTTCTTGCGAATTAATTACTACCATTTTAATGAAAAAATTTCCTACTTTTGCATTTTTATTCTCTGAAAATAAAATCAACCCTGTTTATTATTTTAATTAAAAGTAGATTTATATGGCAAAGACAACTTCAAAAGGCAAAGAAACTTCTGAGAAAAAATCGAAAACGACTGAAAAGCCTGTGAAAGAAAAGTCCGTTAAAGAAAAAGCTGTGAAAGAAAAAGCTGTGAAAGAAAAATCAGCAAAGGAAAAAGCTGTTAAGGGAAAATCGGTGAAAGAAAAGATTGTTAAGGAAAAACCAGTGAAAGAAAAGGTTTTGATAGAAAAACCCATCAAAGAAAAGTCAACGAAACGGAAATCTAAAGAAAAGAATGCAGTCGTTGATATGGAAGCAATGGTTGAAGAAAAGCCTTATGCTCCAAAAGTGCGACTACCCAAAGAAGAAATTAAGGTGATCAGGTCGGGCAAATCAATTTCCGCAGAGGAATTGGCAGAAATTTCTATAGAAAAAAAACTTGTCTCGCTCTATAGCTTGCAACAAGTGGACACCGAGATTAACAAAATCAGAATCGTGCGTGGGGAACTACCCTTGGAAGTGCAAGATTTGGAAGATGAAATTGAAGGTTTAGAAACCCGTTTAGGGAATTTTAATACGGAAGCCAAGGAAGTGGATGCTGAAATCAAAGCAAAAACGGCAGCGATTAAAGACCATCAAGCGCAAATAAAAAAATACGAAGCTCAACACATGAATGTTCGTAACAACCGCGAATATGATTCTATCACCAAAGAAATTGAATTTCAAACACTCGAAATTCAACTTTGTGAGAAAAGAATCAGAGAATTCTCCGTAATCAAAGATAGCAAGAACGACAATTTGGATCGCACCAAGACTGCTTTGAAAGAACGCAAAGAAGATTTGAAACAAAAAAAGATGGAATTGGACGAGATTATTGCCGAAACAGAAAAGGAAGAAATCAAATTAGTGGGCAAATTGGAAGAAAGTCAACGATACATTGAAGACCGTTTGATTATTGCATACACACGTATTAAAAAGAATGCGCGCAATGGTTTGGCAGTGGTTATGGTGGAACGCGATGCATGTGGCGGATGTTTTAATAAGATTCCACCGCAACGTCAACTTGATATTAAAATGCATAAAAAGATTATTGTTTGCGAATATTGCGGT
>CAIWVT010000674.1 GCA_903916135.1 uncultured bacterium | reverse complement strand
TATTTTTGCGAAACCAATTCGTTACACCAATTTTAAATCCCCTGACAATAGATGCCAAATTCCGTGATTGTGGTCCAAAACAATTTTTGTATGGCATTTGTTGCGATTGTGTGTGAATTGGCACGTGTAGAGACGCAAAATTTTGCGTCTCTACGGGCGTCACCGTCGTCACGGGCGTCACCGTCGTCACGGGCGTCACGGGCGGCACCATCGGCACAACGGGCGTCCCATCCGTCCCAACCGTCCCAACCGTTTCATCCAATCCCGATATCCCCGATTCCGTAATAAAAATTATTCCATGAACATGATTCGGCATCACGATGGATGCATCCAACATCACATGCGGAAAATGTTTCGGGATGTCCGTCTGTTATGCGAAGTTTGCAACTTCGCATTGTGTAATTTGTAGTTTCCAACTACATTATACCTCAAAATCCCTTCCCCCGAAACTTCCAAATCCTCACCATCCTATTATAATCCCAACCTTGCAATCGTGCACTTTCTTTGCGATATTTATTTTGGAATAAGGTCATTTAGGGTGTATTTGAAGGTTTGAAGTTCAGCAATAAAAAAAATGAGGTGCGAAGGTACAAGGTTTAGAAAAAAATAAGAAAATCGCAAAACAACAGTATTATCAATAAAACTTCTTTGTTAAATTATCTGCCAAATTCTCCGGAATATTCTTGTTTGTCATTATTAATAACTCTTTTGTCATTAGAGAAAATATGGGTTCTTTTTGTCGCAACTTTTTTATTATGTCTTGATCTATAATAAATAATTGTTCAATAAGTCTTAATGCCACATCATATTTGGGAATACCTGAGAGCCATATCCCATTTCCATTATTTCGCGTATATTCAATAGAAAAATGTACTGCCAAACCTTCTTCTAAAAAATTCCCGTTACGTCCACCAGTTGGACTAAGGCAATGTATTGTTTCATGTGCAACCTGATAAACTGCTCTATTTATATCGTTTAAGCAATTCATTGTAATTTGTATTATTACGTTTTTGCAATTTCCTGGATACCATATCCTTGGTAAAACATCGCTTGTAAATTCTATGCCAAGTAATGTATATGACTTATCTCTTTCACCATACTTTAATTCAGCACTATTTAAAATGTGACCAAATTTCGAAGTTATTGTCGTACTGTGTCCATTTGGTAGAGGATTTGAAATAAAAATTGTTGACATTGTTTGGTCAAATTAATAGTTATAGAAACGTTACAAATTTAGATCTTTTCTTTCCTCCTTATTAAATAGTATTTTAAAAAAATGACGAAATGAGGCATATGAAAAATAAATCATAGCTATAGATGGAACTATCAATAATGAGTATAAGATATAATCAATAACAATAGTATCATTGCCATTCTCTGTTTTTCCATTTACTATTACGTTAAGAAAAGGAACAAAACACATCAAAGATATTATCAAAGAAAAAATACCATAAAACACGAACCGAATACCTTCACCTAATACTTGCCAAAACGTTTTTCTATTCATTCTTTTAATTTTATTATGCTTACTTGGATAATTAAACCTGTTATGCGAAGTTTGCAACTTCGCATTGTTTATTGTGTAGTTTCCAACTACGGACAAAGCAAAATCCTCTATTAATTTTTTTATAAGCTTCCCTACAACGATTTGTATACTTCACGCAACAGCGATTCTATTTTAATAACTCCTTAATTTTAATTATGAATTCTTTAAATTCCAAATAAATAAATTCAAATGAAGAATTTTTTGAAATATACCAATTTGGATTATTATTGTTACTTTCAATATTAAAATCTGCAAAATAGAAATCTTTAAATAAGTCTAATATTCTTTGATCTTTAATATGTGATTTATCAGTAATTATACCAAAATATACATCTTTACCTTCATAATCAATTTCAACAGTTAAATTTAATATTGGTAATACACTTGAATTAATAGGAATAATAACTTTTGGATAGTCAATATACTCCGTATCGATTCTTGGCTTATCTTCAGGAAAATCATTAATTAATTTATTTTTAATCTCGGATAGTATAAAAAGATTTTTCTCTCTTTCTTTTTCGACTCTCAATTCTTGTAAATAATTAAAAATTTCTTGTACTTCCTTTTCTTTATTTTTTAGTATATTAAATTGCTCATAAATAGTTTTATCTTTGAGTTCTAACTTTTCAAAAAGATATTTTTTTAATTCTTCATTCATATTTTTTTCAATTTTTCTTTGGTGAAACAATCCTTTTAAATGATCAATATATTGTTCAATAGCACTCGATAAATATTCTTCTTTCTTTCGGCAATTTGGCAAAGCCTCTTCTATCAACCAAGGCAAAATCGTTTTTTGGTATGAAATGGACATATATCTATCTTCCAAATCTTCTTCCAATATTTTAGAGAAGCTATATTCTGAAGGTCTTTTATTTTCATATTTTTGTAAATAAAGAACAAAGATGTTTTTTTTTCTATTATAAGAATCTCCTGATAATTCTTCATTTTCAACATATCTATCAATCTGCCTTTCTTGCTCAATTGCTTCATGAATTTTATTTTCAAATATAATTGAAAAATCTTGAGACCTAATTCGAAGATCAATTCTATTTTTATCGCAAGTAACAGATAAACTATGTGAAAATAAATTCGAAAAAGGAATACCAAGATATTTAAAAAAAGAATTCAATAAAAAATATTCTGAATCTTTGGCTTGAAATAGTTTTGATAATATTCTACTATGAGCATTTTCGTTTGCGTGAATCTCATCAAGTAGATTAATATGATAAGGCAGTTTTCTTTTTTCCAATTCAAAAAGTCTAATAAATTCAATTAATAAACCATTAAACAGTAAATCATCAACTTTTTCAGTTTCTTGATTATTCATATAGTCAGCAGTTTCTTTAAAAAAATTTAGACAGTTAAAAGCAATTATCTCTTTTTCAGTCATAATTATATTTCTATATTTAAACAATATACTAATCTTATTAGCATATTATATTTCCACAAAGATAAAAAACTTTTCCCAATTCCACCTCCCTTCATATTTATTTTTCCAATAAAAAATCCCCCACCATTAAAAAAATCTTCATTGATATATATCACAATTATTTTTTTTGCTTATCTTTGTATCTTAATTTCAAAAACCTAAACGTATGAAAAACCTAATTGATGACATCAAGCGCATCAGAACTCTGAATGAGCTGATACGTTCAGAAAAAACAGGTCCACCTGAAAAATGTGCCGAAACGATGAAATGCAGTCCAAGCGCATTTTTCTATTTGCTTCGCCTCTACAAAAGGATACTAAGACCTCACGGCGTCAGCATCATCTTCGACGAAGAATTCCAAACCTATCGCTACTCAAAAAGGGGCAGCTTAGTTATTGAAATTACTTTTAAGGAAGATTAAAATTAAAGGATTATTTTTTTGATTTTTAATTTTCAATTAAGATGTAAAATCCAAGCTTACTTCTTTCCTTATTCACCTTTCAACTATTTCCCTGTGCCTTAGCAAATCTTCTTTGCACCTTCCTGAACATAAAAACATAGGCAAAATTCAGATTTACAAACTCTTAACCTCATATTTTGCCCTATAGACTCCAAACTATCAACAGTACACTCTAATAAGGCTAGAGTTGACTCCACTAATTTTACACATGACGTGATTATTTTCGCGAGTGAACTCCTGCATGATAGCATTGAAACTATTGCGTAGTCCTCTAAAAGGTAGTACTTTTGTATCGTTTTATTACTTGTGAATACGTTCTTTTTTTTGTTGCATTTCGTCCCTCAAGGGGTGGTCGCTTACACTCAACTTTTGGTCGCTTACACTCAACTTTTGGTCGCTTACACTCAACTTTTGGTCGCTTACACTCAACTTTGGGTCGCTTACACTCAACTTTTGGGCGCTTACACTCAACTTTTGGGCGCTTACACTCAACTTTTGGGCGCTTACACTCAACTTTTGAGCGCTTACACTCAACTTTTGTTCCCTTACACTCAACTTTTGTTCCCTTACACTCAACTTTTGTTCCCTTACACTCAACTTTTGTTCCCTTACATGCAACTTTTAAAATACGTAACATAACAAATAAAACCTAACAATTTATTTATTAATAACTTAAATCTTTTTATTATGACCGACAGACAAAAATTACGTTGGGCTGCCATCATCAGAGGCGGCGATTTCGACACATTAAATGCCATACCTTTAGCTGGCGTACTTGAATATGCATTTTATCAAGCCAAATACCACGATGGTATGTTGAAAGTAGTAGTTGCCTTAGATGAACAAACCACAGACGTCACTGCTTCCACGCCCACCAAAGCCAGCGCAAAAATCAATATGAGCGAAGTGGTGTATAAGTATATTTTGAGAGGTGCTGTAAAAGCCAACATGCTTTCTAAATTTGAATTAGAAGAATCGTTAAGGAAACCGATTTCCTATTTCTTATTTGCTGATGAACTCGAAGCTAATGAAAGAGCTTTAAAGATGAAAAAACTATTGCATGATAATTTGACTGATTTAACCAATATTACCCAAAATAATATTGATGAGATGAGTGCCGCCATTTTGGCATATCAAACTCTCAAAGAAAAACCTACCGAATTAGTAGGAGTCAAAAAAGCTAAAGGAACCGACAAAATCCCAGCCCTTTTGGACGAATTGGATGCTATTAATGTTTACAAACGCATGTTGATTGAATCCTATTTGCCCGATTTGTTGGGCATGTTCGATCAATTTATCAAAGTGGGCAAATCGAGTGGAACACGTCATCTATCAATGATAGCACTCTTTTTAGATGACGTAACGGGAGTTCCGCTGCGCAGAATCAAAGTCACCATTACCGATGGCTCGCAAACTTTCAGTAAAAACACCACTAAAAAAGGCACAACCCGTTTCTTGAGTTTAGATCCGGGCAGTTGGACCCTTGAAGCCGAACATAAAACTTATATTTCGATTTCCAAACCCGAAATAGCTGTCGAAGACGAAAAAGTCACCAATTTAGTCTTCAGACTCCAAAAAGTGAATGAAGTAGGTCTATATGGTAGTGGGCATGGCAGAGCCTACAACAAAGCCACCGGACAAGCCATTCCTTATGCTTTAATATTTTTGGAAGGCATAGAAATGCCCATCATTGCCAACGAATTTGGCAATTGGACCAAAGACAGAATCCCCAAACAATGCTCATGGATGCACGCCACCGCCCCGGGTTTCGACACCTTCCAAACAGAAATCACCGTTCAAGCCGACAACGAAAACGAACTCGACGCCCCCATGTACGCCATCAACACAGAACCACCTATTGTTGAATAGGTTTATTTGTGAATAGACTATAATGAAAAGCCTACT
>CAIWVT010000673.1 GCA_903916135.1 uncultured bacterium | reverse complement strand
TTCTTAAAATAATTTGCAAAGATACATAATAATTCCACTCAAAACAAAACTTTTTGTATAATTTTGAAAAAAATATTTCTAATCACTTTTTGAAAAGACCAATTTACTAATGAAATTACCTAATATTGAATCATTTAGTTCGAAAGACCACATTGTAATAAAAAATGCACGAGTTCATAATTTAAAAAATATTAATCTTGCAATTCCTCGAAATAAATTTGTCGTCATAACAGGATTATCCGGTTCGGGAAAATCTTCCTTGGCATTCGACACTATTTATGCCGAAGGGCAACGTCGCTATGTTGAAAGTTTGAGTTCGTATGCGCGTCAGTTTTTGGGACGTATGCCGAAACCAGAAGTTGATTATATTAAAGGTATATGTCCTGCTATTGCTATTGAGCAAAAAGTTAAGACGCATAACCCCCGCTCCACGGTCGGAACATCAACAGAGATTTATGATTTTATAAAGTTGCTTTATGCGCGCGTTGGGAGGACATATTCTCCCGTTTCGGGCGAAAAGGTGAAAAAAGATACCATCACAGATGTAGTTGAATATGTATTAAGCTTAGAGAACGGCAGTCAAGTGTTGATTGAATGTCCGATTATAGTGGCAAAAGAACGTAAGCTTGATGAGCATCTTCAGATATTGCAGCAGCAGGGTTTTCAAAGAATCACCCTTGATGGAACCCTGATGAAGATTGAGGAGTTTCTGAATCTCAAGAAAAAGAAATCTCAGAAGTTTATCATCAATATTGTCGTTGATAGACTTATCATCTCTGATACTATAAATGAAAGTCGTGACAGAATTGCCGATTCGGTGCAAACGGCTTTTTATGAAGGCGGCGGCACCTGTATCGTTACTACTGAATTGAATCAAGAGAAGAATGAACGAGCGTTTTCGGATAAATACGAATTGGACGGCATGACGTTCGAGGAGCAATCGGTGAATCTGTTTACCTTTAATAATCCTTATGGTGCTTGCAAAAGCTGCGAGGGTTTCGGAAGTGTGATTGGTATTGACGAAGACTTGGTGGTTCCCAATAAAAATTTATCGGTTTATCAAGAAGCTGTAGCGTGTTGGAAAGGCGAAAAAATGAGTGAATGGAAAGATTTGCTCGTTAATAATGCCTATAAATTCAATTTTCCAATACATAAACCCTATTTTGAACTCAGCGAGGATCAGAAGGAATTGCTGTGGAAAGGGAACTCCTATTTTAATGGCATCAACGATTTCTTTAAGCTTGTAGAAGAACAAACGTACAAAATACAATATCGGGTGATGCTTGCTCGCTATCGCGGAAAGACAGTTTGTCCCGATTGTAAGGGGACACGTTTGCGCAAGGATGCTACGTATGTAAAAATTGCTGGGAAATCTATAGTAGATTTGGTTTTGATGCCCGTTGGTGAACTCATAAAGTTTCTACAGGCAATTGAATTTAACGACTTCGAGAGACAAATCACCAAAAGCATTTTACCCGAAATCATCAATCGTTTGCAGTTTTTGATGGATGTGGGCTTGATTTATTTGACCTTGAATCGTTCGAGCAATTCATTGTCGGGCGGGGAATCGCAGCGCATCAATTTAGCAACCGCCTTGGGAAGCAGCTTGGTGGGTTCTATGTATATTTTGGATGAACCGAGCATCGGTCTGCATCCTCGGGATACCGATAGGTTGATAAAAGTCTTGAAGCGTTTGCGCAATATCGGCAATTCGGTCATCGTGGTGGAGCACGATGAGGAAATCATTAAAGCCGCCGATCAGATTATTGACATCGGTCCCTACGCCGGCAGACACGGTGGGGAACTCATCTTCCAAGGGAATTTTAAGGAACTCATTGAAAGCTCCGATTCGTTGACATCGAAATATCTGAACAAAACCACTTGTATCCCCGTTCCAAAGTTGCGAAATCCATGGAAACTTTTCATAGAAGTGTGTAGCGCGCATGAACATAATTTAAAAAACATCAGCGTGAAATTCCCCTTGCAAGTGCTGACGGTTGTTACTGGCGTGAGCGGTTCGGGAAAGACAACATTGGTGAAGAAAACTTTGTATGCCGCGCTCAAAAAGATGTATGGCGGCTATTCGGAGAAGACAGGGAAATATACCACGCTGAACGGCAACATGGACCGCATTGCCAATGTGGAATATGTGGACCAAAACCCCATCGGCAGGTCGTCGCGCTCCAATCCGGTTACATATATCAAAGCGTATGACGAAATCCGCAACCTGTTTGCCGACCAGCAGTTGTCGAAGGTGCGCGGTTTCAAACCCGGTTATTTCTCATTTAATATCCCCGGGGGCAGATGCGAGGAATGTCAGGGCGATGGTTTTGTGTTGATTGAAATGCAGTTTATGGCAGACATCCATTTGGTGTGCGACAGGTGTCAGGGCAAACGTTTCAAGGACGAGGTGCTCGATATCACTTGGAACGGAAAAAATATCACAGATGTGCTGGATATGACCATAGACGATGCACTGGTTTTTTTCAGCGGCTCTGGCAAAAAACATGCTATGGAAGACCGCATAATGGAAAAGCTAAAGCCCTTGGCAGATGTGGGTTTGGGTTATGTGAAGTTAGGGCAGCCTTCAAGCACCCTGAGCGGCGGCGAAGCACAACGGTTGAAATTAGCTACGTTTCTGTCGAAAGGTAGCGTGGATAAGTCCACCTTGTTCATTTTTGATGAGCCTACCACAGGCTTGCATCTGCACGACATTCACAAGCTTTACGAGGCGTTTGTGGCACTGATTGAAAACGGACATACGATTATTGTGATTGAACACAATATCGAGCTGATTAAATGCGCCGACTGGGTGATTGATTTGGGTCCCGAAGGCGGCGACGCAGGCGGTTATGTGGTGTTTGAAGGAACACCGGAAGATATGGCGAAATGTGAGGAATCGTTTACGGGGAGGTACTTGAAGGAGAAACTATAGAAAGTTTGTCAAGTTATAAAGTTTGTCAAGTTATAAAGTTTGTCAAGTTATAAAGTTTATCAAGTTATAAAGTTTATCAAGTTATAAAGTTAAAAAGTGGTGAGGCTTGCCTCGGTATGGGCAAGCCTTTTTGATTTATTGGATAATAAATTATTTACTGCGGAAAGCGGAATTTCAAAAATGAGTGTACTTTATTAATCTTTAATGCAACGCACTGAAAAACCACTTCTCTTATCGATGGGGCTTATGCGATAAACATCACCGCTTTTGTAGTCCAACCATCTACTCCATGAATTGTTGGTATTGTCCTCTGTAGATGTCCACCAGTAACCTTGATAGCATATACCTGCAAACTGCCCAGAGCTAATTTGGCAGCCACCCGGAAGAGCTGAGAATGCACTTGAATTTGTTGTAAATAAACTCGTATTCTTCCAATGAATAGTACCAGTTTCTTTTAGCTTATCGGCTGCACCTCCGCCTAAATATTTTGTCAAGGTGGTCCACTCTGCATCGCTGGCTACGTGAAAACCTGTCGGGGCTATACCGCGCGAGTCGCTCACCGCATACCAATTATATAACTTGCCATAAATAACACCATTTTCAGTTTTGTTTTGATAATAGCACCATGCTCCAGTTTTTAGTTGGCTCCATACTAAGGCGTCTTGTACTTGTAATATAGTATCGCCATTTCTATAGGTGCTTACATCCAAGTTTTTGGCGCACCACGTTTGTGTACCGATTTTAACTGTAGATATTTCATCATTTATTAAAGATGCCAATCTGCTTTTAGCATTAGAAATTATTGAATTTCCTAGCATAGTAGTATAAGCTAAAGTGCTAGCTAATACTAGGAAAGTAACTAACATAGTACTCACTGCAATGGTAATTGTTTTTCTTTTCATATCATTTAA
>CAIWVT010000672.1 GCA_903916135.1 uncultured bacterium | reverse complement strand
CAAACTTGACAAACTTGACAAACTTGACAAACTTGACAAACTTGACAAACTTGACAAACTTGACAAACTTGACAAACTTGACAAACTTGATAAACTTATGTGAATGAAGAAAGTCCTTTTTATAACATATTATTGGCCCCCCGCGGGTGGTGCGCCTATCAATCGCATATTGAAATTCTATCAATATCTTCATGAGTGTGGTTGGGAAGCGATTATATTGACTACTGAAGGCGGCGATTTCCCTTTTGAGGACGAGAGTTTGTTGAAAGAGGTGAAGCCTGAGACGAAAGTGTATCGTTCGAAAGGGTTTAGCTTGCATAAGATATTCATTTCGGTGTCGCCAAAGTCGAAGAAGAACTTTGTGCCATACGGTTTCACGGATGCTTCTAAGAGTTCTTTCATGGATAAGTTTTCGCGATGGGTGAAATATAATTTCATACCTGATACGCGTTTCCCTTGGTATTTCACGACGGTGAGCAAGGCTGTACAGATTATAAAAGATGAAAAGATAGATTTGATATTCAGTTCATCGCCGCCACAGACAAATCATCTTATTGCCCGCAAAGCTGCCAAACGAACAGGCTTGCCTTGGGTTGCCGACTTCCGCGACCCGTGGACAGATGTGTTTTGGTTGCTGAATAACTCCATACGTTGGAAACTGATACATGCTATGGATAAACGCATCGAGCGGAAAACTATCAGCAAAATGGATGCTATCATCACGGTGGGTCCTTCCTTGGTGGAGATTCTTCAACGGAAAACGGATAAGAAAATCCATCTGATAAGTAATGGTTACGATGATAAATATTTCAATGAATTAAAGTATCATAAGAATGAGAAGTTCACCATTACATACGCGGGAAGTTTGAGTAAAGAGCAAGACCCTGTATGCTTTTTCAAAGCGTTGGAACTGTTGAAAGATACTGATGATTTCTATACGAATGTGGAGATATTGTTTTTGGGAAATTTCCCATCCTACCTTTACGACTTGGTGAATAATTCATCCTATAAAGATAAAACGAAATACTCTCCTTATACCTTTTATACGGATTCGCTGCAGCAGATTGCGCAGTCGGAGTTGTTGTTGTTGATAGTGCCCGAAACGGATGATAACAAATGCATTTTGACAAGCAAGTTGTTTGATTATATGGGTGCATCGCGACCTGTTTTGGCTTATGGACCGAAAGATGGAGATGCGGCGCAGGTGTTGGAGAAAGCAAATGCAGGCGAGATGTTTGATTATACGGAACACACCGCGGCATCTGAATATATTTTAAAGGTGTTTAATGTTTGGAAATCGGATTCGTTGGAGCCTATTGTCAATACTGATAAAATTACGCAATATACCCGTAGAAATCTTACCAAACAATTAGCTGCTATTTTCGATAGTTTGGTGCCTTAGAATTCAATTCTATAGGAAGCCAACGGTATGAGCGGCAAGTCATATATGGATTCAATCTGATTGGTGTAAGGATTGAAAGTGATGCCCGCCACATTCTTCCGATTGAATATATTCCCCAATTCAACAGCGAATTCATGCGAACATTTTTTCCGGTTTAAACGATAGCGCAAACGGAAATCTATCTTGATGAAATCGGCGGTTTTCTGTGTATAAGCCAATGAATCTATGGTTACGGCTTGATGCATCAAGCTTGATTGCTCCTTATCAATAGGCGTGTACCGTTGTCCGCCTATATCAACTACTTTCAGGCTAAACCCAATGCTGCTGTTTTTCTTTTTGCCGATTCTCCACTCTTTTCCGCCTAATAAATTGAAAGCATAATTGGAATTGTAGCGCGTGTTGCGAATGATGCCGTCAGGGTTAATGTATTTTGAATCATAAATGGAACCCGTAAACAATATATAATAGCCTTTATTCAAAAACTTCTCCACAGTAAGCTCCAAACCGTAGTTGTGTCCCTTGCCTTTGTTCACTAAAGCTTGATTGATGAAGGCATTGTCGGAATTGCTATAGTTAACCAACGACTGCGTAGGGTTGGACAGGGAGGTCGGAATCTGAGTTAAATACTGATAATAGGCTTCGATGCGGCATCTCCAATTCTCAAAAAACAACCATTCGTAACTCAATACTGCTTGATAGCTTTTCGTGAAATTTAAGGAGGTGTTTGGCTTATAATTCGTACTATCCGTAGTAATTTTTGTCTGATATACCTGCACGGGTTGGGTTTGTCCGTGTATGCCAAAGCCAAGGGTGAGTGAATGTAAAGCATTGATGGTGTAGCGCATCGCAAAGCGCGGCTCGAAGCTGAAGCGCCCGTTGTTTATCAGGTATAAACTGTGAAATCCGGGCGTGAGCGACAGATGTTCATTCAGGTATATCTTATATTGAAAATAAGCTTGCAACAAATTCATGCCACCCGTAAAGTCGCTGATGATGTGTTTGTTCTTTCCAGGATATAAATAATAGTAGCTGTCGTCGCGCGTGTTCTGATTCCGATACATGATGCCTGCACGAAATATATGCGCGGTTTTAACCTTCTTATTAAACAAAACAGAAACAATATTCGTTTGTTGCGAGGTGGAAATCTGTTGCTTCGGATATACATTGTAGTCAGAACCTGTTGAATCTTCCGAATAATTTGGGTTGAAATAGGAAGCCGAAACGATAGTTTTCAGATAAGCAGTGCTGCCAATGGGACAAAACCACGTCAGGCTGCCGAAGCCCGATTTGGAGCCCGAAATATCACCTATGCGATCGCCATCATTCTTCCATTTGGTGGAATCTTTCGCAGGTTTAAACACGGATTTGCTGATGCCACCAACCCCTTCGAAGGCAATATATCCCTTCTTCAAGGGGAAATTCAACTTAAAAGTTAAGTCTTGAAAATCAGGTGTGGATTCCACGATGTGAATGCCTGCCAAAGCCAACAATGCCACTGTAGAATAGCGATACGCAGCCAAATAAGACGCCTGTTTCCCCTTTTTGAACGGACCTTCAGCGCCAAACTCAACGCCATTGGCACCAATTTGAGCCGTATATTCGCGCTTTTCGTTGTTGCCATTGCGTAGTTTCAAATCAAAAACAGCAGAAGTGGCATTACCATATTCAGGTGCAAAAGCGCCACTCAGGAAATCGGAATTATCTAAGAGATTGTTGTTAATCATACTGATGGCGCCCCCCGAACTGCCCATCTCCGCAAAGTGATTGGGGTTAGGAATCTCCACGCCATCCAAGCGCCAAAGTATCCCGATAGGAGAATTGCCACGAACCACTATGTCATTACGTTCATCAGAGGAGATAGACACCCCCGCGAAGTTCGCAGCCATGCGCGATATGTCGCCCCACGCGCCCGCGAACTTATTGGTTTCCTCCACAGAGAATTGACGCGCACTTATCACCGACATTTCGTTCACCGTGTTCTGCTTTTTATTCTCCGCGCTAATCACAACTTCCTTGCTCGTAAAGATTTTCTGCGCCAATTCGATGTTAATAACAAACTCATGGGCAGATGTTATCTCAACATTCTTCAACGTTTGTTCTTCATAACCCAAATAACTAATGACCAAGGTCTGTCTGCCCACGGGAACGCCCTCGATGCGAAATTTTCCGTTCAAATCGGTGGTGCATCCCTTCAGTGGGAGGGTATTCAGCACAACAACGTTGGCGCCCGGCAAGGAAACGCGGGTATCTTTATCAATAACAACGCCTCGAATGGTCTGTGTTAGGTTCTGCGAAAAAGCTTGCTGATGTGTAGCAATTATAAAAATAAATAGTACTAAAAGTTTATATTTTACTCTCACGCGGCGAAAATTGTTTATTTTTGTATGATTGTTTTAATTACAAATAAATTTATACACATGAAAAAGAGCATTTTAATAAGCATAGTGGTTGCCATAATGGGCTTCGCATGTTCGACGACAAAGTTATCAAAAAGTGGCGACACGGAGAAGAAATTTGTTTCAACGTTTTTATCTTACCTAAATCACGACACGGGACCCCAATATAAAGAGATGATGAATTGCATTTCGCCGTCCTATATCCTTCTAAATAATATCAATACGGCTACCTACAAAGTGAACAACTATGCCATTTGGGGTTTTGCCATTCAGTCTTATGCGCAGCGGCAACATCGGGTGGTGGTGACTATTTGGGGAGAGGATAAGAAATGGGTGCATCAATTGACGTTCAAATTGGGTAAAGAAAATGGAAAATTGTACTTGATACCATCCAAACATAGTGACACCTATATAGATCCATGGGATGATGTGAAAACTTATGTGAATCAATAAGAGCGAAAATGCCAAACTCTGATGTCATAATATTAGGATTTTCTGAAGAAATATTCAATAAATTTTATCGACCTTATCATCCTATAAATGAAACATATCGAAGTAGCGAAAAGGCATTCTAAAAAATAATAATAAGGCATTTAAAGTAATTTTTAATCTCATTCGTTTACCTATTTATATGGACGAATTAATTGCATTACCGATGGCGCAGCAACAACAAAGCATAAAACAAGCCGTGCAGCATTATGGAAAACGATTGTTTAGCTTTATACGGAGCCGAGTGAAGAGCGATGAGGATGCCAAGGACATTCTGCAGGATGTTTGGTATCAGTTGAGTGCTATCATGGACACGGAACCCATTGAACAATTGAGTGCGTGGCTGTTTCGGGTGAGTCGCAATCGAATTGTGGACAAAAGTCGCAAGCAAACCACTTTATCTTTGGATGAAATGGTCTATGAGGACGAGTCGGGAGAGATGATTTTTCCTGCGGTTTTCATGGACGACGATTTGGCGGCAGATACCGAGATGGATAGGGCATATTTCATGGATTCGCTGATGAAGGCTTTGAATGAGTTGCCTGAAAAACAACGTCAAGTCTTTGTTTTGAATGAAATGGAGGACATGACTTTGCAACAAATTGCTGACCAAACCGGTGAGAATATTAAGACGATCATATCGCGGAAGCGTTACGCAGTGAAATATCTGCGCGAACGTCTCCAACAATTTACGTGAGTTTTATAACTTGCTTTTTCATCGTTGGATTTCACTTTTTAAAATGCTCATTTACTTGAGTAAACTGCGCTTTTAAAAAGCTTATCCGCCTCGAAAAATCTAATTTATAAAATCACTTTTAATTAAATTATTAATCAGTAAAAATTTAGAAATTATGATGTGTTGTGGAAAAAAACGGGGAAAAGGCTATTGGATTAAATGTGCCATCTTTATCCCCATCGCCGTTGCGGCGGGAGTATTCGGTTTTGGATGGGTGGTTATGACCCTGTGGAATTGGCTGTTGCCTGCCTTGTTCGGTGTCGGAGTTATTAGTTTTTGGCAAGCCTTGGGCATTTTGGTGTTGGCGAAGATATTGTTTGGTGGATTCAAAGGGTGTCATGGACATTCGAAGCATCATCATAGCCCTGCTTCGCACGATTGGCACCATAAATGGATGCAAATGACGCCCGAGGAACGCGAAACGATGAAAGCCAAATGGAAAGGCGGCTGCCAACCCTGCGAACCTTGCGAGCCAAGTGAGCCGAAAGCGTAATAGGAAGTAATGTTTTGAGAAATAGCACGGTTTTAATCGTGCTATTTTTTTTGTGAGTAGGTACGCTTACCTGTCCTGCATCCTGCTTCGCAGCGTCCAAAGCCTTGGAATTTGGTATTTGGTTTTTGGAACTTGGTTTTTTTTCTTTTGGGCGCATCCCTCCTTCGTCGGGTCGGGCTTTACGCTGCAAGTCCTCGGGGCTGAATAACGCCCCTGTGGGCTTTACGCTCCAATCCCTTGCGCTCGTGCCAACTGGCTATCTTCCGGACTCTTAATCATCATTTCCTTTCATCCTCCCCATATTTCCCCTATTCCGCTGCCTGTACAGACGCAGCGAGCTGCGTCTCTACCACATCCAATTTTGTATTTCAATTCAAAAAAAACCTTCTCCCATCTTCCCAAACCTTAATGGAATACCCAACCACCAACACCCCCAACCTTCTATACCTTCTTTTTTCCATTCCCATTTCCCAACCTGCCTTCTGTTTCTTCGTCAACTATTTTGTGTCGAATAACGATCATGCTCCTTTTAATCTTGACCATTCTATTATGAACATTGAAGATTCTATTACGCACCTTGAAAGTTCTATTACGCACCTTGAAGGTTCTATTATGCACCTTGAAGGTTCTATTATGCATCTTGAAGGTTCTATTATGCACCTTGAAGGTTCTATTACGCACCTTGAAGGTTCTATTACGCACCTTGAAGGTTCTATTACGCACCTTGAAACCTCTATTATGCACCTTGAAACCTCTATTTCGCTCTCTGATTGTTCTCTTTTACGTTTTTAGCCCTTAATAATAATTAAATCAGCTCATTACATCACTTTAACACAAATTAACATTTAAGCCAAATTATCATGAAAAATTCACAAGTTTCACATTACAATGCTTGCATCAAAGGGGCTATTGTATTTGGCATTCGTAATTCGTATTTGTAACCTGTCCCGTACATGAAATGTCGGGGTTCGTAGTGGCATCCATTTGTTTCTTTCCCCCATAGTCTAAATCCCTATCTGATAAAATATCCAACCATCTAAATATTTTTTCGTATATTTGCACCATAATAAATTGAAAGAAAGCTTGGCTTTATGAATTTGGTTGATAATTATAAGAAATTTAAGGAATTGCGATGCACGTATCAGGAGTTTTGCTACGAAAGCTATTCCTATCAACTGGATGATGATGCGATTCGGATGAGTTTTTGTTTTAGTGTTGATGATTCGTTTGTGTTTAATCCTGTGGTGGAGATTCCGATGCGGGATTTTTATGATGTGGAGGGGCTTTCGGTGGATTTGATGGAAAATTTGGTGTTTCATATCGGTATGATTGAACTGATTAGCTATTGGAAGGCGGCGTGTCCGAAGGTGATAGTGATTCAGCCTTTTAAATTGACGGATGAGCAGATTGCGTGGTGGAAAAAGCTTTATTATAATGGCTTGGGCGAGTTTTTTTATTTGAATGGGATAGCGATTAATGAAGAGAAATTTGTGGAAATACGCTGTGCAAGTACGGCGCATTTGCAGAAGTCGCACGTTTCGATGGATGGCGGATGTATAGTGCCTGTGGGCGGGGGTAAAGATTCGGTGGTGACGTTGGAGATGCTAAAAGGCATGTATGCTGTGACGCCTATGGTGATTAATCCGCGGCAAGCGACGGACGAATGTATGGAGATTGCGGGGTTTCGGCGGGAGGATAGTATCATAGTGCATAGGCGGATAGACCCTTTTTTGTTGGAATTGAATAAGCAAGGATTTTTGAATGGTCATACGCCATTTTCGGCGGTGTTGGCGTTTGTTTCGTTGCTGACGGCTGCGATTTCGGGCAAGGGGATGATAGCCTTGTCGAACGAATCGAGCGCAAATGAGGCGACTGTGAAGGGTTTGCGGGTGAATCATCAGTCTTGATGATTCTCTGATGCGCATTTTTGCGGGTGAGCGCGTCAAGTCCATCATGGACCGGTTGAATATGCCTGAGGGCGAGGCGATTGAAGCCGGCATGGT
>CAIWVT010000671.1 GCA_903916135.1 uncultured bacterium | reverse complement strand
TCCACAAAAAAATATAACTAAAACAATTATTAATTTGTTGTACTTACCTTTATTTGACATTTTTCAAAAATAGGCAATATTTTTAAATTTTTCGATTAAGCCTGTATTATTCACAAATTTGGGCTAAAGCCCGCTATCAGTATGTTTCAGTTGACCCCGACCTTAACAGACTGTGTGAAAATTTCATTTTTATCCTGACTCATTATTTTCTTTTTTATTATACTTGATTTTTATTTACAGTTATTTTTTCATGGTTTTTATGTAAATACTCTTTTTTATGTTGTTATTTGCTTATTTTAAGGCAAAAAAATAAAAAAAAGGACTTTTTATGCTCACGCAATTCTGTATTTTCCCATTTTGACTATCAAATCAGATACTGAGGTACAACCCATCAACCGCTTAAGGTTATAAGCGGCTGTGTAATAGTCGAACTCAATCTGGGCTTTTTTCTTTCCTTTCAATAGCAGGTTGAATTTTCCCATTAACATTTTGATCGTACCAAATGGATGCTCGACTACAGTTTTACGTTCCATGATTCTTTCACGTGCATATTTTCCTGCCATCTTTTCTTTGTAATGGTCAATCTTAGCCTGATCAACATTTCGTTTAATTATTCTCCCGTACTTCGATTTTGTACACTTTGCACGTTTTACGCATTCCTTACACTCGTGGCATTTATAGACATTATAATATGCCTCTCTGCCTTTAAGGTTACGTGTAAATAATAAAAGTTTTTTACCTTCCGGGCAGATATATGTGTCATCTTCTTCATTGTATCTGAATGTCATACCTTCTTTTTCCTGTTTTTCTCTCTTTGTCTCAATCATGGGTATGTAGCATTGAGTTGTCCCGCCTTTTTCGACTTCAAGTATCTGTGTAGTATTGCTATATCCTTTATCGGCCAATACTTCCTTTGGTGTTACCCCCGTATCCTCAGCAACAGAGTTGACACATTCCTTTAATTGCTGCATATCGTTGGTGTCGTCCGTTATCCTGTCCGAAAGGATGAAATGACCCGTTGCATCTACTCCAACCTGAACGTTATACCCAGGGAACTTGCCATCACGACCCTTAACCATTATTGCTTCCACATCATTGGGAGCATAGTATTTCTTACCGCTCTTTTCTATTGCCTCTTTGTACTGCTCCAGTTTTACCTTTTCTAATTCGAGCTTCAAAATTTTGTTTTTAAGTTCTTCAATTTCCAATTTAGCAATTTCCAACTCATCGTCATCGTTGTCGCTACTTTCAAGCTTCGACAGGTAATCTGTTAGGGATTTGTCTATGTTCTCTAGTTTTTCACTAATTCTTTCAATGGTGAGCATTTCTTTGCGGGCATATGCCTTTACCTTTGTGCCATCGAAAACCACCCTGTCTGTTGTGATATATTTATTGATTATTAAAAATTTACGAAAATATGTAAGGAAGTCTTTCATTATGATGCCACTTTCCCGACGAAACTCACAGATTGTCCAATGGTCAGGTTGTAGTCCTTCCATCAACCAGATCATTTCGATGTTCCTGTAAGTTTCCCTCTCTAGTTTGCGACTACTGGATAGTCCGTTAAAATAACCATAAACAAGAAGTTTCAACATCGAATCGGGAGGGTAACTTTTTCTACCCTCGTTTGTGTTGCCTTTCAATTTTTCGTTAAATGGTTGTTCAATGAAAAATCTTCTGCACACAAGATCAATGAGCCGAACAGCATTGTCAGGGGTTATCATTGTCTCATATGACATAAACATGAATTGTTCCCTTGTTATCTTTTCTTTATAGTGCATCTAACATTATTTTGAATTATGTACGAAAATACTCATTATATTACTAATAAAAAGATAATCAGATATATAGTTATAAACTTTTTAGTTTTTTTATCAACATCCTTTGTTTTCACACAGTCTGTAAAAGGTCGTGGCTACTGGTCATTGCTATTGGTTGTGGCTATTGGTTATGACTACTGTTGCAATGTTATTGCTACCGCTTATTGTCTATGGCACAAAGAAATTAATC
>CAIWVT010000670.1 GCA_903916135.1 uncultured bacterium | reverse complement strand
GTCAAATGCATTCGACTCAATTTCGTCCTGCGTCGGCTTGTCGTTCACCAGCACCTGATACACACAAAAACCCCTGCCAGCCGAAGGATTCAGCACATGCAGATTGTAGCCGTAATACGTCCCGCGCAACACCAATTCCGCGCCAGACACAGTTAAACCCATGCACAGCACCCATAACATCAAAATCGCCTTTTTCATCATGATCTTTTTCCTATTTTTATCTAAACCACAAACGTACGAATTTTTTAGAAACCCACGCCATTTCGTCCCCACTTTTTATCACAGAATATCAACACCACACAACTTCACCCCTGATTTACACCTATTTATTTCCCTTTCGAGGAATGCGACGATAGCTCCATCTCGGTCTGCCATCTTGCCAAAATTGTTCCGCTGTACTGGGAGTGCCCCCTCAATGCGATACGCATCGCGAAGCTTTGCGCAATTGCCGCAGACGGGCATACTTAATATAATTGGCATAAGCCGAGATGCGCGCAATCACAAAACCCGCGTATCCATCCAAGAAGCCTAACTTCAGGACATACATCTTAAAAAACTTCATCGCGGGCGAAATCCAGACTTTCAGGAGCATGGATTTTCGTCCTTCGGCGAAATACGCTTGTGCCGCAATCTCCGAGAACTTCGCCACTTGGTTCAAATGGTCTTTGATGGTATAGAACGAGTAATGCAAGATGTCGCCTTCCAAAAACCCCAACGAGCTGTCGGCACGCATTTCATATTTATCGTGAGGGTTCGTGCCGCCCCATTTGCCCTTGCGGCTGTCCCACAAACGCAATTTCCTATCAGGATACCACGAGCTGTGGCGTATCCATTTCCCGCAATAGTTCGTCAAACGATTCATGCTGTAGCCATCATGCTTCCACTCCTTTTTGGCTGCTGTAATAGACGCCACCAGCCGCGCATCCAAAGCCTCATCGGCATCCAACGAAAGCACATGCGGATACAGCGCCTGCGTTATCGCCCAATTCTTCTGCTCTATATGTCCGCCAAAGGCATGCTCCACAAAGCGGGCGCCCTTCTCCAAACAAATCGCCTTCGTCTTATCCGTAGAAAAAGAATCAACCACCACCATATCATCCGCTACATCCTTCACAGAGTCCAGGCAACGCGCAATGTTGCGCTCTTCGTTAAACGTAATAATGACGACAGATAGTTTTGAGTCCATGGTTCAAATTGAGGAGCAAAGATTGCTATAATGCTAAAAAACGCTCAATATAAAAAGTTATTATAGGGATATATCTTGGCGTGCATCGTTTTCACCTCGTCGTAGATGAGCGTCTTCAGTTCGTCAAAGTGGATTTTCTTGGTCGCAGAGATAAAGATGGCAGTCCCGGGCTTTTGCGCCATCCATGTGTTCTGTAGCTCCTCCAACGAGAGATTCTCTTTCCCGGCGGGTGTCAAATCGTCCTCGTGTTTTTTCACGTAGGTGTAGTTATCTATCTTGTTAAACACGGTGATCATCGGCTTGTCGTTTGCTTTGATGTCGCCCAAAGTCTGATTCACCACGCCCATCTGATCCTCGAAGCCGGGATGCGAAATATCCACCACGTGTATCAGCACATCCGCCTCAAACACCTCATCCAAGGTGGACTTAAACGACTCTATCAGCGCATGCGGCAGCTTTCGTATGAACCCAACCGTGTCCGACAGCAGGAAAGGCATATTCTTCACCACCACCTTGCGCACCGTGGTGTCCAACGTGGCAAACAGCTTATCCTCTGCAAACACCTCCGACTTGCTCAACAGGTTCATCAGCGTGGATTTGCCCGTATTGGTGTAGCCCACCAATGCCACGCGTATCATCCCCGTGCGGTTCTTCCGCTGCGTGATTTTCTGCTTGTCAATTTGTTTCAGCTTCTCCTTCAGCAACGAAATCCGCTCCTTAATCACCCGACGGTCAGTCTCAATTTCCTTCTCCCCCGGACCTTTCATGCCGATGCCGCCGCGTTGTTTCTCCAAGTGGGTCCACATCCCCGTAAGGCGTGGCAGCAGGTATTGATATTGTGCCAACTCCACCTGAGTGCGGGCATAAGAGGTGCGTGCCCGATAGGCAAATATGTCTAATATCAGATTGTTGCGGTCAATGATGCGGATGCCCAAGGCGCGCTCGATGTTGCGTATCTGCGATGGACTCAGCTCATCATCGAACACCGCTAGGTTGATGTCGTTTTCGAGGATATAGGCACTGATTTCCTCTATCTTTCCTTTGCCCACGTAGGTGCGCGGCTCGGGCATGTTGAGCTTTTGCACAAATTGTTTCACGGGTTCGCCGCCCGCCGTCTTCAAGAGGAAGGCAAGCTCGTCGAGATAGGCAGTAGCTTGTTCCTTATTTTGTTGTGGCGTAATCACGCCTATCAGTATGGCGCGTTCGGTCTTCAGATTTGTTTCGTTCAATGAGTAGGTAGATTAATAGATTCGTTGTTGTTTCGGAATTAGCTAATAGGTATTAGACTTTACGTCTGAGGTTATAATATAACATAGGATGCACGTCATTCATACATCTCAAATCATACATCATAATTCATCATTTCTTTTTATTCCCAGTAGAGAAAAAAAACATCGCGATAGCACCAAACACGAAAAACATCGCCACAGGGTTTTCTTTGTTGAACCCAAAGCGCATCACCACTTCATAGATGCAACCCAACAAGAGAAAGAGTGCAGACACCACTGTGAGGGCGCTCTTCTTCATGAACGCACCGATGAACAACAGCATACTAAAGAGTGCGAAACCAGCGGCTATCCAAAAGGTAGGGCTGTAGAAGTCAGGCGTACGTAATGGTGGAAAAAACTGAACATAAACCATCACGAGTAATGATACTCGAAGCATCCACGTGGATAAGACGAAAAAAGTTTTAACTGGTTCCATACATAAAAAAATTTATGCTTTTCTCAACCTATATAAACACCTATAGGCAGTATCTTCGACAACTTTCATTTTAAATTTACTGTTAGCAGGCACCATAAAGGTTTCAAATTCTTTATAGGTTTTCCATGCAGTTTCATTAGCTTGCATCACTTCCATAGTGCCGGATGTTACAGTCATATATTCTACTGTGGATGTGCCAAATTCATATTCACCTGCGGCAATAACGCCAATGGTTGCTTTCCCTTCTTGGGTTTCAAATGCCAAAGAAGTTACTTTTCCTTCGAAATATTCGTTTACTTTAAACATGTTGTGATTTTAGGTTTTAGATTTATGATTTGAGATTTATTTTGATTTTTTGGTTTATCCTATTTTAGATTTTACAAAGTCAAGCATAAGTTGAATTTCTTGTTGACTTATGCCGTGTTTCAACAAATGTTCAGTATCATCGGTGAAGCCACGCATGAATTGCTCCCATGTGTTTAATTCATAATGAACGCTATTTATATAATATGCAGCAGCAATTTCAAGCTTGCCTTTCACGAATTGAAGATGTCCATAATTCATAAAATCATAATTGTTAGCATTATCTAAGAGTTTCAACAAGTATTCTTCTGCTTTGTCGAAATCGCCTAAGACAAATAGACACCAGGCAATAGGTCGGCAAATTCCCGTGATATCATTGGTGTTGAATTCAATTTTATAGAAATAGTGTAAGGCTTTTTTATAATCTTTCAAATATAAATAGCAATTGGCAATATTCACTTGGATGCTTCTATTTGTTGGCTCCAGTTTTTCAACTTCCAAATAATAGTCGAGAGCTTTTTTATAGTTTTTTAGCTGATTGTAGCAAAAAGCAATCTTCTTTAAACACCAGGATTGTGTGGAATCATATAATTCAGCCTTGTGATAATATTCCAATGCCTTTTGATATTTCTCGGAACGTTGAAAACAATAGCCAATCTTTTGCAATAAATCCAAATTTTCATTACCGGAAGAAAGTAGGCGTTTGAATACCTCTGAAGCTTCGGAATAATGGTCGGTTTTGAAATAAAAATCGGCAAGTTGAGTCATAAAAGAATCATCAGGGAAGATGGTTTGCACAAATTTCTTATTATGAAAATCAAGTTTCAGTTGAAAGATGTCATCAAAATCATTGCGCGCAGGATGTAGTTTATAGAAGCGATATAAATCTTGAATGTATTGTGTGAAAACAGTCTGATTTTTAATAGCAATGTTGAGCATTTCATCTTCATCTGCCAGTTCGTTCACGCTTTCGAGTTCGGCATTAAAGAGATTTAGCAACATGCTCTTTTGTTGTTCCGGCATTGTGGTTAGGTTCAACATGAAGGAATATTTATCGGAATTACACATATAGACAGAACGTTCGAGGGACGTTAAAAACACTTCCTTGAACCGTGGTTCTTCTGTGTCGAGAATTACATTCGTTTCGGAATTCTCTTTGTAATAAGGAATAAACCAATTAGAAACATGATTGAAAAAAGAGAATTGCTTGAGCATGGAAAACGCACTCATGAACACGTCGTTGCCATCCAGTTGAAGCTTGGAAAGTTCTTCAAGCTTGTTCATAAGTTCGGGAGAGTCTTCAAGGATTGCTTCCCAATCGGGGTTTTTATCTTCAAAAGTCTCATCAGACATAAGGTTTTTGATGCCAAGTTTGTCTTCAATCAAGGGGGTGAGTTTTTGGATGTCAGGAAGGATTTCATCCCTCATGCGTCGTGTTATTTTCTCGGTATCTTTGGCTTTCACAAACTGCTTAATGATGATAATTACATCCGTTTCGGCAATTTCATTGCGTGCATAGATTTTTTGAACCTTATCGTTCAATGCTTTGTAGTAGCGAATTCTATCATCATACAAATAAAACAACAACACGATGCCCACCAAGGCACGCTGCTTCACTTGATGTATGCCCGATTCATAAAATGTGAACAATAAATCGAGTTTTTGAGTATCGAAAAAGCGAATCATACTCAAGGTTACGGCAGAAGTGATGAGACTTTGCTCGAACCATTCGGTGTTTTCTTGCGCGAAAACCGCTTGAATGAAAGCAATGTCGGCATCGGTCAATTTGTCACTATAAAGTATGTATTCAAACAAATCTAAACGGAAGCTTTCATGTTTTTGAATGGCTTCGGAGTTAGGCACAGCGATTTTTGTGTCTTGAAGCAAGTCGGCAAGTTTGTTTTGATAGTCAGTATTCTCAAGTGTTTCGGTGAATTTTTTTTGCACCAAAGATAGTTTGTTGAAGGCATTATGTTTGAGATGTTGCAGGGTGGCATTGTTTTTTTCGAGGTAATATTCTTTGATTTTGTCAGCCAATTCCATTATTTTGACGACCAAGGAATTCAAAATCATGTTGCGTTGGGGGTCGTTGATACCTTTCAGAGTGTAGAGCAGCAGGTTGGAATAGGTTTCATTAATGGTTTGCAATTCCGTTTTGAGTTCGGCAATGGGGATGTCTTTCAAGAGGAAACGACTTTGCTCCATAGCATCGTAAAGCTTGAAAGCTGTGGCGTTTTCGCAGATGACGCGGTGTTGGATGATGACGTGGTTGATGTCCATTGTCGTGATTGGTGCTTTGTGATTTGTGATTGGTGATTGGTGATTTTGATTTACGATTTGTGATTGTTCTTCAAAAGCAATTCTCCAAAAGTAATTCATTGCTTTTGGCATATCAAACTTAAAACGTTTTATCTGCAAAAATAGTACATTTATTTAAAAGCGGCTATTTTGTCATGTATTTTATAAAAGTTTTTTGAAATTATTTTTCAGCATAGCGGAAAACACTTCTTTTTTGGATTATTTATTTTTTATTTTTCGCTTCGCGGATGTAGTAATCTCATACATTCTAAAATTGTGAGAAGCCAAAAGTTTTTACCTTTCCTTTTTTTCACCACAATAGACACATTAGAAACAATAGGAACGCTATAGTCATCAAATAATTCAATAAAATAATCAAGCAATTATACTCAAAATAAAATTTCATTTGTTTTACATTGCCTCCACACCTACGGCAGGGTTTCATTTTTCCTTTTATAACAAACTATTTTCATAGAGAAATAGAATAGCTCAATATGAAATAGTCGCTATTTCATACAATATAGAAATATCACGATATTGACTTCAAATATTTTCATACATTCCTATAAATGTTTTGCATAGTCCAATAAATGTTTTGTGTTATCCTTTTTAAGTTTTATACATTCCAATAATAGTTTTATAGATTCCTTTTTAAGCTTCATAATATCCATTTTAAGTTTTATAGATTCCTTTAATAGTTTCGTAGAATCCAATAAAAGCGCCGTACACACCTAAAAAAGGAGCACTTTTTTAGGTATATATGATGTATTTGTTAATATATACAGAATTTATATATCCATCTATATAAATATATTTAGATATTATTGTTCAAAAAATAGAAATGCCTCCGCGACGGTATTCCGCGTTTGATATGAACCTATCCGAGCACCGGAATACCGAGGCCGGCTAGGTAGTTGAAAGTTGAATCGTAGTAGGTGGGAGAACGTGTCGGGTCACTAGGTTCACCCGGTGGCACGAAGACAACCATCCCTTGTCGCGCACGGGTCAGCAGCACGCGGTAGGCGTTGCGAAGATACACCCGGTTTTGCGGATCACGAATATTCTGCCAGCGGTCGCCGCGGAAGTCGTGAAAACTCCAACCC
>CAIWVT010000669.1 GCA_903916135.1 uncultured bacterium | reverse complement strand
CTTGCCTGTTATCACAGATACCGTCATTGTTCTTATCGACAAAATTCCGACCCTTACCGGATTGATTGTTTTTCGACACTTGTCGGTTGTCGCAAATTCCATCTTTATTTTTGTCAATATAATTATAGCCTCTTTTCGGTGAAACATTGGAAGAGCCTGTTTTGCTGACATTTTTTTGTTGTGCAATTACATAAATTGCTGAAAGCAAAAATACACTGATTGCGATAATAATTAATTTTGTTTTCATTTTTTGTTCTCCTTTTCATTTAGTTAAAATTTATTTATTCAAGTTTAATAATTCTTCGTTTCCAAATACAGTACAATTTTTACATTTAATATGATTTTCTAACCCCTCAATCAGTTTAAAACATTTACTACATTTATACCATTCTTTGTCAAACTCAATGTTTCCACCATCTATTTCTATTACCAACCCTTCAACAAATGCTTTGGCAATCTTTTTCAAAGCACTATTGTAAATTCTCGTCAAGGTAGGACGCGAAATATCCATTTTCAATGCTGCTTCATCTTGTGATAGATTTTCATATTCTACTAATTTAAAACCTTCGAACTCGTCATATTGCAGTTCGATAGATTTAGCTTTACATAAAGGCATTCCAAATGGCTTAAAACCATTCATTTTAGGAGGGTTGCAAATTTTTCTATTTCTGACAGGACGTGGCATATATATTATTTTTTTGCAAAGATAATGAACTTACGTTCATAATGAGCAATTTTTTTTTAATTTTGCAGAAAAATATTTTTATGGATATTCAGGAACGAATTAAAAACACCGAAACACATCAGTTTAAAATGGTTTTTCACAATGCCGTAAATGATCATGATACCTTGTTTGGTGGCACAGCAATGCAATGGATGGATGAAGTGGCTTATATCACTGCAACGCGTTTTACCCGTATGAGTATGGTTACAGTTTGTTGCGGGAAAATTGAATTTTTGAAACCAATAAAATATGGTTCCTTTGCTGAAATTGTCGGAAAAGTAACCAAAGCAGGAAAGGCGAAAATTGAAATCGAAGTTGTGATATTCACCGAGGATATGAATAGCGATACCAGAAGCAAGGCGGTTGAAGGAAGTTTTTCTTTTGCTGCTATTGATAAAAACCATAATCCGATAAGGATAGAAATGGTTGATAGTTTAATTAATTGCCATAATTAATTAAACCTCCTCCCTCGTTAGGCTGAGGTTCCAACCCCCAGTCCTATCTATCCTTTTAGGCTATGCCTAAATTCTTGTGATATCGTATCAGCAAGTCGGAGTGCAACTCCAAATCGCGCCCCGACTATCAATATGAAGTTTTAAGAATTCTAAACAAATGACGAGAAACAAATCTTTGTGAAGCTTAGTACTGTTAGTGCCTCCGTGGTTTATTCCTAAATTCTAATAGCCTAAAGCCTATTATCAAGCCGCCCCACCATTTCTTTTTTCCAAGAGGCAAAGCTACCGTCCACGATATGTTTTCGAGCTTCTTTCACCAACCATAGATAAAATGCAAGGTTATGTTGGCTCGCTATCATGGCGCCCAACATTTCATTGGATATAAAAAGATGGCGAAGATAGGCTTTAGAGTAATGAACATCCACATAGGAATACGCCTCTTCATCAATGGGCGAAAAATCATGTTTCCATTTTTCGTTATGGATATTGATGCGACCGTTTTTGGTGAACAACCAACCATTGCGTCCGTTGCGAGTGGGCATCACACAATCGAACATATCCACCCCGAGGGCAATGCCTTCTAAGATATTGGTAGGCGTTCCGACCCCCATCAAATAGCGCGGCTTGTCTTTTGGCAAAATGCTACAGACCAACTCGGTTATTTCATACATCTGCTCGGCAGGTTCGCCCACGGATAGTCCACCAATGGCATTGCCATCCCGCCCGTGTGAAGCAATGGTTTCGGCAGAAATGCGTCGCAAATCTTTAAAGGTACTGCCTTGCACAATGGGAAAAAGCGTTTGCTCATAGCCATACAAAGCCTCCGTTTCGTCAAAACGTTTGCAACATCGCGCCAACCAATCGTGCGTCATCTTCATCGAATCGGCAGCATACTTATATTCACATGGATAATGCGTACATTCATCGAACGCCATAATGATGTCGGCACCTATCTTGCGTTGAATATCCATCACTATTTCGGCTGTAAAGGTATGCTTGGAGCCATCAATATGCGATTGAAACACCACGCCATCGTTCTTGAATTTGCGAATAGTTTTGAGGGAATACACCTGATATCCGCCGCTATCGGTCAAAATGGGTTTGTGCCAAGCATTAAATTTGTGCAAGCCACCGGCTTCTTGCAAAACATCAAGCCCGGGACGTAGGTATAAATGGTAGGTGTTTCCCAAAATAATTTGGGCTTTTATGTCTTGTTCCAAATCTTTTTGGTGGATAGCCTTCACGGTTCCGGCGGTTCCAACAGGCATAAAAATAGGGGTTTCTATGTTGCCATGAGCGGTTTCTATCAGCCCTGCTCGGGCAGATGTTTGGGTGTCTTGGTTTGTCAATGTAAATTTCATTTTGCAAAGGTAAAGAGTTATTCACATTAAACAACACGAAAAAGTTTATAAGTTTTTTTTTGGCATCATCTGTAATTGCACATTTAATGTAATTTTGTGTCAGAAAACTTATGTATGATTTTTGAATTGTTTTTAGCTGATAATCTTCAGTTGTATTTGTATTATGCACTAATAGGGGTGTTTATACTGCAATTGGTATATTTCTGGGGATTCTTCTCAACCTTTTCTTTTTACAAAAAAAAGCCTGCAGTTGTCAGTCAATTGCCTGTTTCTGTCGTGATATGTGCCCGCAACGAATATTATAATCTTGAAAAAAACCTTCCGCTGATACTCGAACAAGATTATCCCAATTTTGAAGTCATCGTTGTGAACGACCAATCGGATGATGATACCATCGGCTTGTTGAACGACATTTCTCGCCAATATCCCCATTTGAAAGTCTTACATATTGAAGAAAACAAGAATTTCTTTCAAGGGAAAAAGTTCCCGCTTTCCTTAGGAATCAAATCAGCCAAAAACGACATTGTTTTGTTGACCGACACGAATTGTTATCCATCGGGCAAAAATTGGATTAATAGGATGCAATCACATTTCGCGAATCCAAAAGTCAAAATTGTGTTGGGTTATGGAGGATATAGTACACAAAAGGGCTTGCTTAACAAACTTATTAGTTTTGATACGATACATACTGCCATGCAGTATTTTTCGATGGCGAAAATCGGTTTGCCTTTTATGGGTGTTGGCAGAAATCTTGCCTATCGAAAAAGTTTTTTCCTTGACAAAAAAGGATTTGTGAGTCATTTACAAATTCGTTCGGGCGATGATGATCTCTTTGTAAATAATAATGCCACTCGAAAGAATACCAAAATAGAATTTTCGCACGAAAGCCATACGATATCCGAACCTGAGACAAGCCATTCTGCATGGAATTTTAAGAAGGCATATTTGGCATCCACAAAAAAAATGTACAAATTCAAACATAAGATTATCTTGCTGTTATTTCCGCTTAGCACCCTTCTTTTTTATGGCTTATCAGCAACAATGATTGCTTTTTACACGAACTTATATACTATTATTGTTGTAGCAGCGTTGTTATTTATACGGTTATTGAGTCAACTTATTATAACAAAAAATACGATGCTTCGGTTGAAAGAAAAGAATTTTTTACTAATTTCGCCCTTTTTTGAGTTATATTTTATTGGATACAATTTGTACGTCAGGTTTTCGAGCATGACAAAACAGCAAAACGGATGGAAATAAGCCCACATCTTACGGAAAAAGCACAACGTGATTACAAGCTGGTTCAGCTTGCCATTACGCATGGAGATCAAAAGGCTTATGCTTCTTTGATGGGGTACTATAAAGATGCCATTTACTTTATGTTGTTAAAGATGACCAACAACCCTGACGATGCGGATGATTTGACGATAGAGGCTTTTGGGCGGGCATTCAAAAAGCTGGATCAATATACTCCCGAATTTGCTTTTAGCACTTGGCTTTTTAAGATAGCTTCCAACAATTGTATTGATTTTATACGTCGAAAGAAAATGGATTTGTTGTCCATCAACAAAACATACGATGAAGAGAGTGGCACCGAAATGGCGCATAACCTACCGTTTCATGGTCTCGACCCTGAGGAAAAGTTTATTGAAAAAGAAAAAATAAAATTAATGCGCGAAGTGGTTGAAAAGCTCAAACCACATTATCGCACACTCGTTCGACTTCGTTATTTTGAAGAATTGTCTTACGAAGAAATAGCAACGCAAATGAATTTGCCTTTGGGCACCGTGAAAGCTCAATTGTTCAGAGCGCGAGAATTCTTATATAATATAATGAAAAACGTAGAAGGTTCTATTTAATCTTTGGTCGTTTTGCCCACCATGTTCGTAATTTCTACGAATAGAGCCACACTTAATTGTTCCGCCCTTTTACTAAATAGTTCTGAAGCCAAAAAGATTTTGTCAATATTCATAGAACTGAGCGCATTTCGCAACGTCTTTCGCCGCTGATTGAAGGCAATTTTGACAACTTGCGCAAACAGTTTTTCATCGCAGTCCAAGGCTTCCACCGTGTTTCTTTTTAGACGGATTACTGCCGATTTTACTTTGGGTGGGGGATAAAACACATCCTCGTCCACGGTAAACAAATATTCTATATCATAAAATGCCTGCATGAGCACGCTTAAAATGCCATAATCTCTTGAGCCGGGACCCGAAGCTATGCGTTTTGCGACTTCTTTTTGAAACATGCCCACCACTTCGGGAATCTGATTTCTGTTGTCAAAAACTCTAAATAATATCTGACTTGAAATGTTATAAGGGAAATTGCCAATTACGGCAAAAGGCTCGGTGAAGAAATCAGAAATGTGGAATTTTAAAAAATCACGATGAAGGATATTTAAACTAAGTTCGGGGAATTTCTCATTCAAATATTCGTAGGCTTCATTATCTATTTCTATTAAAAATGTTTCAAACTTAGGAGATGTTATCAGATATTTTGTCAAGACGCCTGTGCCGGGTCCAATTTCTAAAACCTTTTTATAATTATGATGTAATGTCAAACTTTCCGTAATTTGGAAAGCAATTTCTTCATCTTTCAAGAAGTGTTGACCTAAGTACTTTTTAGGTTTTACGAAAGTTTTCATCAATTGATTTTGTCGCCACGTAAGGCGCGGAAACGTTTCCGAGCATCCACAACGAAAATGCTTCCGGGATAATCGGTCAGAAGCTTTTGATAGTACTCCATGGCACGAGATGGGTTCTTAAATTGGTTGTCATTGAGCTGCCCAAGTAAAAACAAAGCATCGTCTGCGAGAATATCATCGGGGTAAAAATTGACTAATTTCACCAACAAACTATCGGCATCTTCATATTTCCCTTGACGAATTTTAATTTGAGCCTTTTTATACAAAACATCATCAAAAAGCGGATGGTATAAGCCAAGCATATTGATAGAATCTAATGTAAGCAAAGCTAAATCTTCTTTGTTTTGAAACAATAATAAATCAGCGCGAGCAAATATCTTCAAGCCCGTAAAACTACTATCAGCATCGAGATTGTCGCCAATAAGCAGCGCAAGTTCCATAGCATCATTGGCAATTAATTTGGCAGTGGCTGCTTTCAACACATCCAATTGCGCTTTCGCAAATTCAAACTCGTTGATATAATAATACAATTTTGCGTTTTTAAATTTTGCTTCAAACCCCACAACATCATTTTTAAAGGCTTTCTCCACCTGAGAGTACATCAAACTTGCCTCCCAAACATCGCCCGTTAGCAGAAGAATGTTGCCAAGTTCTATTTTGCATAAAGCAATCTGATCGGCAGAAACGTTACGATATTTGATAGCTTTTTGAAGCAATTCCGTTGCCTGCTCGGGTTTGTGTAAATAGAATGCTTGTAGATGTGCAAGATTTTTTATCAACTGCAAACCATAATCAGTTTCATCATTCACACTCAATAGGTCGTAATACTCTTTTTCAAGGGATTCAATTTCGGTGATGTTTACATTCGAAACACTCGTTATTTTCATGTATTTCGTTTGGAGTTTTTCAACCAAACTCGTCTGATAATACATGGACATAACCCCTTTCTTCGTGATAACATAATCGTAGCAATCTATCGCTTCGTTATAAAAACTATTGGAAGCGGCAATTCTTGCAAGGGAAACGAGCCTTCCACCATCTTCACTAAAGCGTTTGTCAATGGCTTTTGCCTGAACGATAGCCGCAACAAACTCTTTTTCCTGAATAAAATACCACAGCAGCAAAACGGGATAAGATTTGATGTCCGGCTCTTTTTTAATGCGTTGCAATAAGGTGGATTTGAACAAATCGTTTTTGGTGTTATCCGCATCGTCTAACAACAAGTCTTGGAATTTGGATTCGATACGATCTAATTCGTCGGGGTTGGAATTCACATAGTCGAAATACTGATTGATTGCTGACTGAAAATCGCTCTTTTTTAAATAAATTTCCGCAAGTTCAAGATTGAAACTATATGAGTTCTTCATTAGTTTTTGTCCTTGCTCGTAGGCTTTCAGCGCATAATTTGTTTGGTTGCGGATAAGAAAGGCGTTTGCCAATAGTATCACTTCGTCCTTATCGGCTGTCAATGACTTAATGGCTGTTTCAAATTGTTTTTTTGCATTGTCTTGGCTTTCTTCAGCCACATAAACCGAGCCCAAATCAACCAAAAGAGAAAGGTTCTGCGGCTGTTTTTTTATCAGTTTCGAAATAGTTTTTTCTGCTTTCTTATAATCCTTTATCTCGAGCAAGCAGTTATAATAATAGTCATATATAAAAGGTGTGGGGTTTTTGCTATACAAGTCTTCGAACAACAAAACAGCCTTGTCATATTCTTTATTCTGATAATACTGAATGGCGAGCTGTTCGTTCGTGTTGGTCTGACTGAAGGCTGCAGCACCTGTAATAAAAAACAAGAGCAGCATGAATCCTAAGGAAAATTGCCGACGGGTAAAAATCATACTGTTTTTCTTCGTGCTATCCATATTGCTTGCAGAAATTAATGTTTCTTCTTGGATTTGTGTTCCCGAATCAGATTCATCAGATAGGGTTGAACCGTATCGAAGTTTTTCATTTGAGCGTTCACCTGATTCACATTATTCATGATTTTCGCTTGCAGGTCGTTCACCGAGCGATATTCATCCGTAAAGAACTTATCAAAATCTTTTCCTTTCAGCAATTTCTTTTCAACATCATGTTTGAGGTCTTCGAGTTGCTTTTTGGAGAGCTGTAATTCTGCCCTAAAAAAATCGTAGCTTAACGACATATTTTTAAATGGTTTTCTCACATTCTGAAAGGCACAAATGTATTTCCAACTTTCGTCGGTCCGCACTTCCGGAAAATGTTTTGATACCGTATCGTTGGTCACCTTATACAAGCGGTATCTGTTCTTTACCGAGTCAATGTTGATTTGTTTTAATTTGATATCAACCGTGTCAAGCACTTTATATAAACTGTCTATTTTCGAAATCTGCTTAGCCCTTTTTTCATTGCTACATGAAAATAGCAGCATGGAACAAACAAGGATGATAGAAAAATAAACGGTTTTCATATACATTTATATTAATTGATAATCTCAAACCCGGTATAGCTGATGAGCGCTTTCGGGATTACAATACCCGCTTCAGTTTGATTGTTTTCGAGCAATGAAGCTACAATTCTTGGTAACGCTAAAGCACTTCCGTTTAGTGTATGCGCCAAGTTAATTTTGCCGTCGTCGCTCTTGTAGCGCAGCTTCATCCTGTTGGCTTGATAGCTTTCGAAGTTCGAAACAGAGCTCACTTCGAGCCATCTTTGTTGTGCCGCCGACCACACTTCCATGTCGTAGGTTAACGCGGAGGTAAAACTCATGTCACCTCCGCATAGTTTCAACACGCGGAATGGAAGCTCAAGCTTGCGAAGCAATCCGCACACATATTCGCGCATCTCTTCCAAAGTTTCGTAGGACTTGTCGGGATGTTGAATCTGTACGATTTCCACCTTATCAAATTGATGAAGTCGGTTCAAGCCTCTGACGTCTTTGCCATAGGAGCCGGCTTCCCTGCGGAAACACGCTGAATATGCCACATTCTTTATCGGAAAATCTTTTTCTTTCAAAATCATATCGCGATACAAATTCGTCACGGGCACTTCTGCGGTTGGGATTAAATACAAATTATCAATCTGCGCATGATACATCTGTCCGTCTTTGTCAGGCAATTGTCCTGTGCCATAAGCTGACGCTTCGTTCACCATCAAGGGGGGCTGAATTTCGGTGAAACCTGCTGCCACGGCATTATCTAAAAAGAAATTGATTAATGCCCGTTGCAAACGCGCACCTTTACCTTTATATACAGGAAAGCCCGCCCCCGTGATTTTGTTGCCCAATTCGAAATCAATCAGGTTATATCTTGCCGCCAAATCCCAATGGGGCACTGCCGACTCAGCCAATTCGGGCATTTTGCCTTCGGAATACACTATCTCGTTATCTTCGGGAGTTTTGCCCGGTTTGATGGAACTATGAGGCGGATTGGGCAATTGCACCAACAAGCCATTCAAAGTTGATTCCAAACCATTGAGTTTTTCTTCCAAATCTTTCGCGGTCTTTTTCAGTTCCACGGTGGTTTCTTTGAGCGCATTGGCTTCTTGAGCCTTGCCCGACTTGAAAAACTCGCCTATCGTTTTGGCTATTTTGTTCGATTCGGCGAGGTTATCATCCAAGGTCTTTTGCGTGAAGCGACGTTCGTCGTCACATTTCAGGATTTCGTCCACCAAGCTTTTTGCGTTATAGTTTTTCAATGCCAATCGTTCGATGATTGCTTGTGGATCGTTGCGTAATATGCTTAATTGTATCATAGCGTAATTTTTTTCTGCAAAAATAATTGAAATAATGAATAGGGACTCAAAAAAAATCTCCGATCACAAGAGTAACCGGAGATTTTTAAAGAAAATATGTCTTTATTAATTTTGAACGATTTCTTCTTGCTCCATCATTTGAACCATTTCTTGTTGTTCCATCATCGGAATGATAGATACATAAGAACGTGCATCTTTTTTCTTTTTGAATTCAACGATGCCGTCAACCAATGCAAACAAGGTATGATCTTTGCCCATGCCCATGTTTAAGCCGGGGTGATGCAGCGTGCCTCTTTGACGAGCAATGATGTTGCCTGCCATAGCGAATTGTCCACCATATATTTTTATACCTAAGCGTTTACTGTGCGATTCGCGACCGTTCGTCGAACTACCCGCACCTTTTTTGTGTGCCATATAGAATTAATTTATTAAAGTTTATAACTAAGCATTAATCGCTTCTATCTGAATTTTGGTCAGATATTGACGGTGGCCATTTGACTTTTGATAGCCTTTTCTTCTTTTTTTCTTGAAAACAATTACTTTATCACCTTTCAAATGGGAGAGGATTTTTGCCGAAATCGTAGCGCCTTCCACACGGGGAGCACCTACGGCAACCTTGCCTGCATTTTCGATGAGTAATACTTTGTCAAAAGTAACGGATGAGCCTTCTTCGCCTTCTAAACGGTGAACAAATACTTCCTGTTCTTTTTCTACTTTGAATTGTTGTCCTGCTATATCAACTATTGCGTACATTGTAAAGATTTTAACGTTTTTAAAAAATGGACTGCAAAGATACACCTTTTTTTAATACCAACTAATTTTGTTGTGATTATTTTTCACTTTTTTTATTTGGAGGGGGGATTTATTTGGGGGAAAATGGAGATTTGGGACAGTTTATATTCCTTTTTTCTTTATAAAGGTAGCATGTTAATCTTCGCTGTTAAACACTCTTTCATTAATAAAGTTTAGAAGCTCATGAAAATAGAGTTTCTTTATGTTTCCATGTTTGCCTATAACCTGATTGGCGGGAATTAATGAAATTAAATGACTGCGAACCTGACAACGAACCCTTGGAGTTTTCGTCAGCATGGTGTTTTCGAGCCAAAAACTATACGAATCATCAGGGGCAGTAGAAGAAATCATAACAGCGACAAAGGCATCTTCAAACTTGTTAATGTCATTATTGGATAAGACAATAACCGGATGAGGCTTGAATTTGCCGTCGGGCAACAAAAAGTTTACTTCAACGATTTCCCTTTGTTCTACTTTCATCTAAAATATAGTTTCCGTTTCTTTATTCAGAAAATCAGTCAGCGCTTTTGAAGTGGTTTGATGGATAGCTTCTACGGTTTCTTTATCAGAAATGCTTTTGATCGTGTTTATATCATCCGTCACCAAATCGAATTTCCGAACGCACTTTTGAGTCTTTAAATAGCGCATGATTTTCGAAATATCGGTGTCTAAGGTGTCTTTTTTTATTTTGACTATAAGTTCCATGTCGAAATGATTTCTTTAATTTGATTGCAAAGATATAAAAATAAATTAATATTACTGCCCAAGACTGATTTTAAAATGTGGCAATTCTACTTGAAACTTCACTTTTGCTTGTAAGGCTGTAAACACACGCATCAAGGTCTCGATGGTAACATTGCTTGCATTATTTTCTATTCTCGAAATTTGGGCTTTTTGCACTCCAATCAGTTTGCCCAACTCTTCTTGGGTTAGTTTGCGTTCTTGACGGGTTTGTTTTATGGCTTGCCCAATCATATCCATTTGCAATTCATATTCAAACTTATCACGATTGGGAGTGCCTATTTTGCCAATGAGTTTGTCTTGGACTTCGTCTATTGTGTGTGTTTTCATTTCTTCTTGTTGTTTTTTGTTTCTATTTCTTCAAAATATCTTAAACGGAGGTGTTTTGCTTTTTTTAGTTCGCTATCAGGAACTTTGTTGGTTTTTTTTATGATGCCATGTGTTGATATAACCAAACAATTTTCACCATATGTTTTATCCCAAAACGCAAATAATCGATAATGTATGCCATTATATTGGGTTCTGAATTCCCAAATTTCATCCTGAAGCTTTTTGAATAGTTCTATATCGAGCCTTGTTTGGGCCTTACGAATGTTATAAAGAATTTTTTCGTAATGTTTCTTTTCAAGGGTACTGAGAAAGTCAAAAGCTTCGTCTAAAAATAGTATATCAAAAAGTTTGTTCATCCTTTAGATTTTTGATTGTGCAAAGATAAACAATTTGTTTCACTATAAAGAAACTTTATATAAATTATTTTTCATCCATAGCGCATCAATCCGCAACAACCACCTTTTTCGTCTCCACAAATTTCCTATCCAAGTGCGAAGCTCAGAAATTTCGGGCGACGGACACAAGCTATATAATTTAGTTTTTCTTCTTTAATTTTTTTCCTTCTAAATCTAAATGCTTCAAGAAGTCTTTCTCAACAGTGGTTAATTCATTTTTAGTTCTTTCTTTATATTTGTCGTATTCGGCATGTGCTTTTTCAATGGCAGCCTCATGGCTAATGCTGCCCGCATGTAGCAATAGGTTTTTACCTGTCATCGTTAGAAAGCCATTTAATCGTTCAATCCAATCTTGCATATACATGGGTTGCCTGTTCATTGCCTGAATTTCGGCTACTTCGAGATAGGCAGTTACCATACGGTTTAAAATGTTTAACTCCTCTTCGTTTAGATAGTTTTTTGCTATTTCTGTTTCTTGTTTTGTAGGCTTACTACCTTTAAAAGATGTAAGACCTGTATGTGGTTTTAGTGCATCGGCTCGTTGAAATATTATTTCGGCTGCTGTATGTCCGTGGGCTGCCCAATGCATTTTATTCTGAATGGTTTTGAAAAGCTCCTTTGACATTTCAGTCCGTGGGTCATAGTCTATGCTTGTGGCATAAATATCGAGCACCTTGCGCCAAAACACTTTTTCGGACGAACGTATATCCCTGATGCGTGACAGTAATTCCTCAAAATAATTGCCCCCTCCAGCCTCTTTCAATAGTTCATCGTTGATGGCAAAACCTTTAATCAAATATTCTTTTATGAGCGCTGTTGCCCATTTGCGAAATTGCACGCCACGATGCGACTTCACACGATAGCCAACCGAAATAATAACATCTAAATTATAAAACACTACGGGCTTGTCAGAATTTGTAATATGCATTTTTTGCATATTGCTTTCTTTATCCAATTCGCCTTCAGCAAAAACATTTTTTATATGTCGGGAAATAACAGATTGGTCGCGCTGAAACAAGCTTACGATTTGTTCCTGAGTAAGCCATACCGTTTCGTTTTCAAATCGGGTTTGAATCTTGGTGTGTCCGTCGTCGGTTTGATAGATTAATATTTCAGAACTCATTTTCTTTTTTTACAAAGATATAATTTATTTTTCATCCATAGCCCATCAATCCGCAACAACCACTTTTTTCGTCTCCACAAATTTCCCATCCAAGTTCACGCGCAGAAAATAAAACCCATTGGCGATGCCCGCCCTATCAAGAGTGATTTTGTTGCAATCGTGATAGGATTTTTGTTGAATGATTTTGCCTTGAAGGTCTATGAGGGATAGGTCGAGGGTTTGGTAGGTTTTGTCGAAGGAGATTTGGGTGGAAGTGGAGAATGGGTTGGGATTGACACTAAAGTTATAACTTTTCACATCCTCAATTCCTAAATGCGTTAAATAATACTCGCAATCTTCCGTTGATGGATTATACAAGACGAATGATGTATCTTTAAAACATTTAAATTTAAAAAAATTCCACTCAACAAGCGGAGTTAAAGAATCGCACTGAAAACCACCGGGGAAAAGATATTGAAAATTAAAAAATGTGGTATCTATATTGCCAAAACGTTCAACATAGGTACCTTTGAAGCCTAAAGGGGAATTTGATGTGGGCTGAACTTTTATGAAACGATAGCTCACTGTGTTTAATGTCATTCTTCCAGTATCAACAACTTCTATACGAGAGGTGTCGTCGCACTCTCCAAAAGGATTGGTGTTTGCAATTACCCACTTGTCTCCAATTGATGCACCAAAATTATACAAAACGAAAAACTCACCATTATTTCTATAAAAAACAGTGTCGCCAGATACATAAGTGAATTGTGTTGGCAAAAAATCATGATAACACAAAACAATTTCATTATATTGGTTATGACAAAACTCATAACTTTCTCCGATAATCTTCTGGCAACTATGCCCTTCAATCAATGTGTCTTTTACATATTCATATTTAATGAATCCCACTGAACCAACTGTCCAATAATCATAATGCCATTCAGCACCAGGCTCTATCCAAACTTGTGAAATAGAATTGTAACTAAAAAATGCCAAGCAAACAATAAGTATCAATTTTTTCATACCTTTATTTTTTAAATTTACACCATCCCTTAATAGATAACCACCTCTTTTCATCAGGCGGTATATAATATAGGTACAAAGGTACGAAAAAATTACGATAGAAATATTTATTTTTTCATATACATATATATATATCCAAAAAAAAATCACTCAATCGCTCATCTGATGAAGGATGGCGACTAAGTGATTTTGGTTTTGTCTGTGTTGAGCTAAGTGGTTTTAGCTGATGTTTTCGCCCACAGGTCCCGTCCACAAACCTGCGCGGTCGGGACGTTTGGTGTTGATGAAGCGTGCAAAACATTGAAAATGGTTGCCGCCATGGTCCACGCCAAAGTTCATTTGGAAAATGGCTTTGGTCGAAATTAATGTCTTTGCGCCATCGTCAGGACTGGTCATTTGTTTTGCTTTGGTCACCAAGGGTGGCTCCGTGTTTGTTGGTGGCACTGTAACCGTTGGTGCGTCGTCGCGCCAAGCCAATTCGATAGCATCAGCTCCTTCGGGGATACTTGCACGAGTGGCATCGTGAGATGAGCGAATAGAAATTTTTAAAGCACCTCCACCCAATACTTCTATACCTATGGTACATTTTTCTGGGATAGGAGTGTTGATATGAGAGTGTGTTGTAACCGGCTCGGCTATATGCAACACAAGACGGTCAGCCGTAGTGATGAACGGACTGCCGCTCATGCGATCTAAAATAGGATTTATGAAAGTTCTAAAATCCTTCATGTGTTGAGCCACTAATTTAGGTGTTACTTTGGTACATTTTGTTGGGTCGTTCAAAATGTCATACACGCCCAGATGAAGTGGATCTTCTGAACTCCAACTTGCGCGGAAGTTGTTTAAGGTGGTCATCTCTGCTGCAAGCATACCGAGGATGATGCCACGCTTTAGTGTGGCGCCTTCTTCTATCGTGTTTAGGCAGATTGCCAAGGCAATGAGGAAGATGTTGTACTCAGCTTGTTTTTCGGGAACTCTTGTTTCACCCATAATTTTAATTTTTTAAGGTTTGTAATTTTTTAAGGTATTAATTTTTAATTTTATATTATATGATATTGATTTTTAATTTATTGAAATGAATCTAGCATTAGATAAGGTGATTTTGAGATGCTCTGGACAAGCCCAGAGGTGCTCTGGATAAGTCCAGAGGTGCTCTGGATAAGTCCAGAGATGTTCTGGATAAGTCCAGAGGTGCTCTGGATAAGTCCAGAGGTGTTCTGGATAAGTCCAGAGATGCTCTGGATAAGCCCAGAGGTGTTCTGGATAAGTCCAGAGATGCTCTGGATAAGCCCAGAGGTGCTCTGGACTAGCACAGAATATAAAAATAGGTAAGCAAAAGGCAAAGCCACTCCTTCTCCCCTGGGCAGCCTCGAAAGGCTTGAGAGCGGTTTTCATAAAAGAATCTAGATTTTTCGACAAACTAAACATATTCATGGAGTGACGGTTTGAAATATTTGCAAATATAGTTCAAAAAATGTTTCATGCAAGAAAAAAATGCAATTATTTTTTATCGTTTTTTTAATCTACAGATATTCAACAGATTAAAATAAACAAAAAATAGCGAATGCTTGAGTGTTTAGGTAGTTAGCATAATGGAATAACGTAGAATGAATCTTCCTGTGTGCATACTTTTTTTTTATCACAAAAAACACAAAGAAATTTGGTTTTTCCAAAATTTCCAGTCAAAATCAAGGTCAACCGTTCATATTTCTAACAGATAATGGTATAAATTTGCTAAAAGCAATTTCCTTGCTAAAGTTTTATTTCAATTTATTATCAAGGAATCAAGCACAACAAAAGCACGTCAATCAGCTTGTTGTCATTTTTTCTATTTATAATTTGCAATTGTTCAAAACTTTTTTCAAAAAAAAACGTAAAAATAATTAAATCACGTATTACAATTGCTTATATTTGCACTTCGTTTTCCGCGGGAATTTTTGTCGAATACCCGGAAAAACGAGATTGGTAATAAAATTAGTATTAATTAAATTAATCAAAATGAAATAAAAAAGAATCAATCAAATTAATCAATTCAAACACTAACCAAACACTAACCAAAAAACAAAGCTTATGAGAAAAATTACATTTCTATGTGTAATTCTGTTATTTTCAGGATTACAGATGGCTTTTGCACAACAAAAAACCGTGTCAGGAACGGTGACCAGCAAAGATGATGGCACAACCCTGCCCGGTGTAACAGTTGTAGTCAAAGGCACAACCATTGGAACTGTCACAGACGCCAATGGGAAGTTCACACTGTCGGTTCCGGCAAAGTACGACGTCCTTGTTGTATCTTTTGTTGGTATGAAACCGCAAGAAGTAGTTATCGGCACCAAAATCACCTTTGATGTGATCTTGGAAACCGATGTAATGAACATCGAAGGGGTGGTTGTAACCGCTCTGGGTATTTCTCGAGAAAAAAAATCCTTAGGGTATTCATCTCAGGAAATTAACGGCAAAGACTTATCACAAGTTCAAAACACCAATGTTATTAATTCTATATCAGGTAGAGTTTCGGGTATTCAGGTAACAGGTAGTTCTGGAAATATGGGCGGTTCTTCGCGTATTCTTGTCAGAGGCGTTAGTTCAATTTCGGGAAACAACCAACCATTGTTTGTTGTTGACGGTATTCCCATTGACAATAGCGATTATAACACAACCAACGCTTCAAGAGGTGCTGGCGGATACGATTATGGCAACATGGCTCAAGATATTAATTCCGACGATATTGAATCGGTTTTAGTATTAAAAGGCGCAAACGCTTCGGCTCTTTATGGCTCACGTGCAGCCAACGGAGTAATTCTTATTACAACGAAAAAAGGCAAACTTGCTGTGGGTGAAAAAGGAAGAACTTTTGGAGTATCAGTCAACTCAGGCATTAGCTTTGATAGAATAAGCATTCAACCAAAACGCCAGAACGAGTATGGTGGTGGTGCTATCATTTCAGATGCTGATGGCGGCAGTAAAGGTTTTGAAGTAGCTAACATAGGTGGAACAGATTATTTGGTTCCACAGTATGGAACTGACGAGAGTTTTGGTCCAAAATACGACGAAAACATCAAGGTATTGCCTTGGAATGCTTTTGACGCATGGGATACCGAACACTATATGAAACCCGTTTCTTGGGTTGCTCCTAAAAACGATGTTGATTATTTCTTCAAAACAGGTATTAATGTTACTAATAACGTTGCTATTACGGGTGGTAATGAAAATTCTGCATTCAGATTATCCTACACGAATTTGTATTCAAATGGGTATATGCCAAATTCAAAATTATATCGTAATACGATAAATATTAGTGCTAATACCACCTTGAAAAATAAAATCAACGCTTTTATTAATGCAAATTATGTACAGAACAAAGCAACCGGACGCCCGGAAACAGGTTATGGCAATAACAATGTTACTGAGAGAATGAACCAATGGGGACAACGTCAGGTGGACTATAAAGATCTTGAAGCCTACAAAAATCCAGATGGAACACAAAGATCTTGGAATAGGACTTCTTGGGATGATGCCACCCCTGCTTTTTCAGATAATCCATATTGGTCAGTTTATAAAAACTATGAAAATGACCAAAGAGACAGATTTTTTGGAAATGTTGGTGTTTCATACACTATTTTGCCTTGGTTAAAAGCTACAGGAAAAGTAAATCTCGACTACTATTCTTTCAGAATTCAGGAAAGAGTTGCAGTGGGTTCACAAGCCACATCTTCATACAGTGAAGGTCTTAGAACGTTTAGCGAATTGAACTATGAGTTCTTAATTCAAGCTGATAAAAACATCGCTAAAGATCTTCATATTCTTGCAACTTTTGGTGGAAACAGAATGAATAGAAATTACTTTAGAAATATATCTACTACTGCTGATGGATTACTTGTTCCGGACTTATATACCTTAAGTAATTCTACATCACCATACCTATCTGATGATTATAGTAGTAAAAAACGCATTAATAGTTTGTTTGGAAGTGTTTCTTTAGATTACTTAAAAATGATTTATTTAGACTTTACACTTAGAAACGACTGGTCATCAACCCTGCCAATTGACAAATGTTCCTATTTGTATCCATCTGTAACAGCTAGTTGGGTATTTACAGAACTAAAAGGCTTGCAAAAAGCCAGCAAAGTTCTATCCTTTGGTAAAATCAGACTTGGCTGGGCAAAAGTTGGTAATGATACCGATCCTTATCGCTTATCCTTATTATATGCCAATGCAGTAGATGCAAATGGTTCTCCATATAATTTTGGTCAATTGCCATTATATAGTGTGCCGGGTCAATTAAACAATACGGCATTAAAACCCGAAATCACCTCATCAATTGAAGCCGGAGCAGATATAAAATTTTTCAACAACCGTTTGGGCGTTGACTTCACGTATTATGTAAAGACTTCTAAAAATCAAATTTTACCGGTATCAATTTCGGCAACATCAGGCTATACTTCAATGGTAGTAAATGCTGGTGAAATAAAAAATACAGGTTATGAAGTAATGCTTACTGGAACTCCTTTTAAAATGAAAAATAATGGTTTCAAATGGAACATATTTGTCAATTTTGCAAAGAATAAAAATAAAGTTATTGATTTGTATCCAGGTGTTGATACTTATTTGCTTGCCAATGCGCCATTTTTAGTTTCTGTTAATGCAAAAGTTGGTGAAGAATATGGAGCAATCATGGGAACAGACTTTGTTTATGACAATAACGGAAACAAAGTGGTTGATCAGGACGGTTACTATTTGGTATCGGCAGTAAAATCTATTGGAAACGTAATGCCAGACTGGAATGCCGGTATAACCAACGAATTTTCATTTAAAGGTATATCCTTAAGTTGTTTGATTGATATTCAGCACGGAGGAGATTTCTTCTCCACAACAAACTTGTGGGGAATGTACACGGGTATTTTGGAAAAATCAGTCGGCAACAACGACAAGGGAAATCCTATAAGAGACGATGTAGCTAATGGTGGTGGAGTTAAAAACGAAGGCGTTTATGGACAATTAAACACCGACGGATCTATTACATACATTGACGCATCAGGAAATCCAAGTGCTTCCGCTGTAACAAACACAACCTATATTGATGGACATTCGTGGTGCTGGGGTTTTTATGATGGTCCTGCAAAACAAAACGTATTTGATGCTTCTTATGTTAAATTACGTGAAGTTCGTTTAGGCTATGAAATACCTTCAAAAGCTACAGGTCCAATCAAGAATATAACCATTGCTGTTTGGGGACGTAATCTTGCAACATGGGGTACTGCAAATAAAGATCTTGACCCAGAAACACCAACCAGTTCGGGAAACATACAAGGACTTGAAGGATCTCAAATGCCTTCCTTACGCACTTATGGTCTTAACCTAAGCTTTAATTTTTAATTATTAATAATAAAAAATAAAGAAATTATGAAAACACTTAATAAAATAATTTTGCTTATAGGGTTAATTTGCCTTATTTCACTTTCTTCGTGTAAGAAAAACTTCGAAGAAATTAACAAGAGTCCTAATAACCCGGATGTGGTTCCAACATCGTCATTACTTACCAACGCGCAAAAATCGCTCGTTGATGATATATATGATGAATGGTTCAGTGGAAGACAATCATTGTTATACGCACAATATTGGTCACAACGTAATTATACTTCAGAAGACAGATACTCATTGCGTCAAACAACGAATAACTCTTATTATAGATTGATTTATACCGATATCATGGACTTGATTGAAATAATAAGACTTAATACGGATTCTGAAACAAAGGCTGAAATGGCGGCTTATGGAGATAACAACAACCAAATTGCTGTTGCCCGTATCTTAAAAGCATGGGCTTTGCAAATTTTGACCGATACCTATGGAGATATTCCTTATTTTGAAGCTTTTCAAGGATCAGAGAATCCAAGTCCCAAATATGACAATCAAAAGGATATTTATTATGACCTTTTAAAAGAGCTTAAAGAATCTGTTGCACAAATTGACGTAACAAAATCAGGATTTACAACCGGAGATGTTATTTATGAAGGTGATATGAGTTTGTGGAAAAAATTCGCCAATTCATTACGTTTGAGAGTTGCTTTAAGAATGTCAAATAGAGACGCGGCTCCTTTAACCCAACTTCTTACGGAACTTACCGCTGCTGATTTTATAAGCTCAAATGATGAAAATGCAGCTTTCCATTGCATAGGATCTTCCACTCCAAACAGTTCTCCAATGTGGAGCGCGTTCTTTGATTCAAAGAGAAACGACTTTACTACTTGCAAAACACTTATTGATATACTTAAAGGAGTCAATGACACCTTGAATAGTAAAGTTAATCCTTTTGCAGGATTAGTTGATCCTCGTTTGTATATATATTCCAGACCAAGAAGTGGCTTATATTTAGGCATGCCTTATGGAATGCCCGACGCTTCAACAAAAGCGTATGCAGGTAAATGTGCTACATTTTATGGAAGCGGATCATATACACCCACTACGGCAATACTTCCTCTTGCACCAGATTATGCACCCGTGTTAATGGATTATGCTGAAGTGGCATTTTCGCTTGCAGAAGCTAATGCTTGGGATCAAACATTATATGTAGAGGGAATTCAAGCATCAATGGAACAATGGGGAGTGGCTTCAACTGACATTACAACTTATTTAGCAGCCGTACCTGCTGCAAATGAGGAAAATGTTATTACTCAGAAATATTTAGCTTTATATATGCAGGGCTATCAGGCATGGGCTGAATACAGAAGATCGTGCACAGCAGCTCATCCTAGCGGATATCCAACACAACTTGTACATCCGGGAGAAACAACAAGCCCTGGAGTTACATTTGATGCGCTTTTAGGCACTGATATTCCAAGAAGAGTTACTTATCCTTCACAAGAATTCACCATTAACGGAACCAGTGTTAATGCGGCTGTTTCCAGAATGGGAGGAGACGCCCTAAGCACCAAAGTTTGGTGGGATGGCGGAAATTAATAAATGAGGTTAAAAAAAGGGGGCTATGAAATTTTTCATAGCCCTTTTTTTGTAAATAAATATGAAAAAATCTTTCCATTAAAAATAAAACGTATAACTTTGCCGAAAAATTTTAAACATAAAAAAATGGCAAAAAATAAAAACAACGTAGTAACAAAGGAAGACGTTGTAGTTAAGTTTGTTGGCGATTCTGGGGATGGCATGCAACTTACCGGCAACCTCTTTTCTGACACGGCAGCCCTCGAAGGCAACGATTTGGCTAATTTCCCGGATTATCCGGCAGAAATACGTGGACCACTCAATACGATTGCTGGTGTTTCCGGCTTTCAGGTTCATATTGGGCACAAACGGGTATATAGCTCAGGCGATATGTGCGATGTATTGGTAGCAATGAACCCTGCTTCATTAAAATCAAATTTAAAATGGGCAAAAAAAGGCGCTACCATCATCACCGATTTGGACACATACAACGAAAAAGCTTTTGAAAAATCGGGTTATACCATCAATCCGCTTCAAGATGGCAGTTTGAGTGATTATAATATCATTCAGGCTCCAATCACCACTCTGAATAAAGAAGCACTGAAAAGTTTGAATCTCGACAACAAAGCTGTTGATAAATCAAGAAACATGTTTGCATTGGGAATGATGTATTTCATGTTCAACTGGAAACAAGATAAAGCTTTTGACTTCTTTGCAAAGAAATTTAAAAAGAAACCCAATATTATTGAAGCCAACAAACTATCTTTGATGGCTGGTTATAACTATGCCGAAACTGTGGAAGCGATGAGCGTTACCTATAATGTTCCTGCTGCTGCCTTAGATAAAGGTAGGTATCGCAATATTTCGGGCAATATTGCCACCGCATGGGGCTTTTTGGCTGCTGCCGAACGTTCGGGCAGACCTTTGTTTTTAGGTTCATATCCTATCACTCCTGCTACCGAAATTTTGATGGAATTATCAAAATACAAATCTTTAGGGGCAAAAGTATTTCAAGCAGAAGACGAAATTGCAGGTATTTGTTCGGCAATTGGTGCAAGTTTTGCCGGTTCAATGGCACTTACCACCACGTCCGGTCCAGGCTTATCGCTGAAAAGTGAAGCGATGGGATTGGCTGTTATCACTGAATTACCTTTAGTTATCGTGAATGTGCAACGTGGAGGTCCTTCCACAGGTTTGCCTACCAAATCCGAGCAATCAGATTTGATGCAATCTTTGTATGGTCGCAATGGCGAATGTCCACTAATTGTTATGGCAGCATCATCGCCTTCCGATTGTTTTTATTCCGCATTTGAATCGGCAAAACTATCTATGGAACACATGACTCCGGTTATTTTGCTCACAGATGGTTACATCGGACAAGGTTCCGAACTTTTCAGAATACCGAAAGTTAATAGTCTTCCAACGATAACACCTCCAATTGCTATGGCTAACGATCCGGATTACAAACCATTCAACCGCGACCCGAAAACATTAGTGCGCAAATGGGCTTTACCCGGAACAGAAGGTTTGCGTCACAGAGTTGGGGGTTTGGAAAAAGAAAACGGCATCGGAAACGTGAGTATGGATCCTGCAAACCATCAATTGATGACCGATTTGCGCTTCAACAAAGTGATGAAAGTTGCCGATTCGCTTCCCAATCAAGAACTATTGGGCGAGGCTGAGGGCGATTTATTAGTGGTAAGCTGGGGCGGAACTTATGGAGCGGTGCATACTGCTGTTGAAGATTTGATTAAAGAAGGAAAAAAAGTGAGTCATGCTCATTTCAAATATATCATGCCGATGCCAAAAAACACCGAAACGATACTAAGTAATTTCAAACAAATTGTGGTATGCGAACTCAATTCAGGACAATTTGTTCAATATCTAAAAATGAATTTCCCGAAATATAACTACTCTCAATTCAACAAAGTTCAGGGATTGCCATTCGTTGTTTCTGAATTATCAGATAAATTTAATCAAATTTTAAAGGAGATATAAGCCATGCAAGAAAATTTCACTGTTGAACGTTCAAGAAATCCGCTAACAAAAAACGATTTTGTAAGCGACCAAATGGTTAAATGGTGCCCCGGTTGCGGAGGACACGCCATTTTGGCATCTGTTGCCAATGTATTTCCTAAAATAGGGTACAAAAAAGAAAACTTCTGCATGGTTTCCGGAATCGGTTGCTCATCAAGGTTTCCATATTATGTCAATACCTATGGTTTCCACGGCATTCATGGTCGTGCCAACGCTATTGCTACAGGCGTGAAGGTTGCCAATCCGCACCTTAGTGTTTGGATTGCTACTGGCGATGGCGATTCAATGGCTATTGGCGGCAACCATTTCATCCATATCATTCGTCGGAATGTGGATGTCAACATTATGTTGTTCAACAACCAGATTTATGGTTTGACAAAAGGACAATATTCACCCACATCGCCCATGGGAAGCGTTACGAAAACATCCCCACAGGGAACCATAGAACATCCATTCAACCCGGGCGAATTGGTGTTGGGTGCTCAGGGTACGTTTTTTGCCAGAGCTGTGGATACTAACGTAAAAATTATGACAGAGGTGATGTTTGAGGCTGCCAAACACGATGGCACATCGGTGGTCGAAATATTAGAGAACTGTGTTATTTATAACGATAACGCGCACACCGCTATCACATCAAAAGACCTTAGAGAGGACAACCAAATTCATTTAAAAAACGGCGAACCCATGATTTTTGGTAAAAACAATGAGAAGGGCATCCGTTTAGGTCAAATGGGCTTGGAAGTTGTTGTGATAGGCGAAAATGGTATTACCGAAGAAGATTTATTGGTTCACGACCAATATTCGCAAGACCCCGGCATACACCTTATGCTGGCAAAAATGACCTTACCGTATTATCCGGTTGCAATGGGCGTGATTCGTTCGGCTATGTTTTCTACTTACGACGATTTGGTGGAAGAACAAATTAAGTATGCAAAAGCAAACTCCACCATCAAAAATGTGGACGATTTGCTGAATAGCGGCGACACCTGGGAGATTTAGGGAAGTGCCTATAGCTCGACTGAAGAATTTCAGCCGGGCAGGTACTTCAAATATTTAAAGTTGAGCCACCGATTCACAGGTTTTGATTAATCTATGGATTGGTGGCTTTCTTTTTTTTGTGAATAGAAGGAGCATGAAATATGAATGGTGGATACCGCTGCGTGGCACAGTCATCAGATGACTACTCTGTTGTGCGAAGTTTGCAACTTCGCACCCGAAACCTCATAATTGATAACTGATAATTGATAACTGATTACTGATATACCTGCTCCCCCTCCTCTCCAACCGTAGTAGAAAAGCTAAACACACACACAATTAATCTTATTTTAATTTATGAAGAAACCACTTCAACTAAGATAGATGATGAAGTAATTTTAGATTGGTGGCAACCTTGTTAGTGTCAGGAAGCAATATGATTGAAAATACATTTTATTTTTAAGAATAATGTATCTTTGCAAAAAACATTATCACACTGCAAATGGATTTTATTTAGAACAAAAACACTTTATCCTTGATTAAATATTAATATAAATACATACAAAAATGAAAAAACTATTTTACCGCATACTATTGGTTTCAGTATGCATCTTGTCTCTAAACTCAATCGTTAATGCAGGCATTATTGACACACTGAGGCATTATCAGCCGGGTTCGGGAAGCACATCTTTCAATTACCCGACGCAAATCGCCAGATTCGAGTTGCCGGGACCTTCAATGATCAAATCGTTTATCATTACTCTTGGCGGAGCATCCTCTTCAGGGGGTGTCCGTATCAATATTTACGGTCATGAGGGAGGCGATGCTATTCCGAGGTTGCAACAGCCGCTTATCCCCGCCGTAGTTCTTCACAAAACAATAAGTGGAGAGCAAAGGATACAATATACTCTGAACGAGCCACTGTATTTATCAAACAATGAATTTTTTATTCAAGTAACAGATTTCAGCCCCAATACAACCTTGGTTTCCGACATTGTAGATCAAACAGGCTTGTGTTTGGCAGGCTCCAATGGCAGCGATTTCTATTTTCAGTTTTTTCAGAATTCAGGAGGAACCTATTATAACGGGACTAAAGCTTATAAAATTGATGTGGTCATAGATCGCGAAGTGCTGCCTAATCCATCGTGGTTTCAGGATTATACAGCACAGAGTGGGATTCTATCCGACGCATATAGCTGCCGTGGTTTTTCGGTTGGGGATTTCAATAATGACGGTTACCAGGACATGATTCGCAGGAACCTTTTATACCGCAATGATCATGGTCATTTTACAGATATTACGACTGCTGCGGGAATCAGTGGGGGACCATGGGCAAGTGCTTTTGCTGATATGGACAATGATGGATTGCTCGACTTTGTTTTCGTGTTGGATACGTCTATCATCATATACAAGAACAACGGAAATGAAACCTTCACACCTTATGTTGCAGCACACACCAATGTGAATACCGGTTTCAAAAGCACTCAGGCATTCAGTGTTGCCGACATTGATAATGACGGATATCCTGACCTGTTTTTAGGTCGTTTGTGGAATACCTATCCCAACGCATTGCCCAATTACTTGTTCAAGAACAATGGTAATTATACCCTGACGGATGTAACAACTTTGCTTTATCCCACCCAATCCGTTAACAACAAACGTACCCGTGCCTCCCAATTTGTTGATTATGATGACGACGGCATGATGGACCTTTATGTTACCAATTATTATCTTGAAAAAGATGAATTGTGGCATAATAACGGGAATCTAACATTCACCAATGTGATTTATCAAAAACTAATTGACCTCAACACAGATGGCACGGGTGCAAACCATGGCACAGGTGTCGCTTGGGCTGATTATGATAACGATATGGATATGGATCTTTTGTTACCCCAATTTGCCCACCCTGCCTACGTTGTTCAATATCTTCACCAAGGAACAACCTTGTATCGCAATGAAGGTCCACCGGCATATAATTTCACCGACCTTGAAGGAACGCCCAAACCGGAAAATGACATACAGTTCGAAGAAACCCATGCAGGTGCCGGTTGGGCAGATGTGAACAATGATGGTTTATTGGACTTTTATATCACCAACTTTTACAATTGTCGTTATTCCGATCTTTATCTTCAAAATGCTGACCATAGATTTGAACTAAAAACGCAATATTATCTATCCTCTCAGGAAATGAATACGGGAGAAGACTGTCTGTTCTTTGACTTTGATAACGACGGAAGGATTGATATGCTTACCGGAGCTTTCAGCAGCTATATTAACCTCTATAAAAACAATGAGCCATCAGGAAACAACTATATTGACATCTCCTTACATTCAACAACGCAGAACGCATTTGCACTTGGTGCTAGAGCCATTGTATATGTAAACGGAAAAAAATATATGCGCGAAGTTTGCACAGGTAGAGGTGCCAGGATGGGCGATCCCTATCTTCTTCATTTTGGTCTTGGCAATGCAACTCAGGTTGATTCCGTATTAGTCAGGTGGCCCGGGTCCCAAACGGTAGAAAAATTTACGGATGTCATTGTAAACAATATTAATGTTCTTACCGAAGGAGGCATCATTGCTTATCAGGGAAACCATGCAGACATCTCACCTGAATTATTGATTGCGCCGCTTTCTTCATGCAGCTTTACATCAAATGAAAATATCAGCATACGTGTCCGCAACTATGGCAGTGATACCGTTCATGGATTTAATGCCAGTTATGCGGTGAACGGCATATTTATTCCTGCTGAAATAGTCATGGCATCTTTAGTCCCTGGTGGTTTTCTTGATTATACCTTTTCAAATCAAGCCGACCTGTCTATCAGCGGAACCTACACAATAACAACGGCAGTTTTTCTTACTACCGATAGCATTTCTGACAATGATACTATTTCCTCTATTATTCACAATGGTCATGTTTTATATTTACCCGAACAGCTAACAATTTGCGAAGGAGATACTACGGTCGTAAATACAGAAATTGGTTACCCTGCAACGTACCTATGGTCAGATGCGAATCAAACTACTACTCCCTGGATTAATCTATCACAAACAGGAACCTTTCATGTTACTGTAACTGATACTTGCGGAAATGTGCTAACAGATTCAGTAAACATTTCTGTTATACCATTGCCATCCTTAAACCTCCCGAATGACACCACAATCACCGCACCTGCCACACTGGCGTTGGATGCAGGTAATACGGGCACAGCATATTATTGGTCAAATGGTGAAGTAACGCAGACGATTACAGTAAGTACCAGCGGAACATATTTTGTGAATGTTTACAATGGCAACTGTATGACTTCTGATACCATCCTTGTTTCTGTGCTTGGTGGAATTGGAGAAAATGGCTTACTATCACATGTGAGCGTCTATCCCAATCCTGCAACTGATTATTTTCAAGTAGAAGTGAACGAAACAGATTTTACTGACAAGGTTGAAGCAACAGTTTTTGGAGCCAACGGTGAAATTGTTAAACAAGTAAATTCAAGCGAAAGTATAATCAGAATTGATATTCAAGACATGGCAAATGGCATCTATTTTGTCCGTGTAAAAGGAAATCGAATGTTATCATTTTTGAAATTGGTAAAGCTATAAAAGAGGACACAAATTATAAATTTGTTAATACGAGGGGTGCGAAGTTTGCAACTTCG
>CAIWVT010000668.1 GCA_903916135.1 uncultured bacterium | reverse complement strand
TTTTATTTTTTTATTGATATGATTTTCCACATGTGTATCCCTGTCTTTATATTTATTTTTATAAAAACGTATCACATCTTTAATATCCCATCCAAACATATTTCGTAAAGCCTTTTTTGTCAAAACAATATATTTATACTCATTATGCAAAACTAATTGTTCTGCTTGATATGTTTTAGCCTTTAATCCAAAAAAACAACGTCCAGGATAAATAAATCTGTTAAGCGTATCTGACCGCAGACTGCTCTCCAAACTATGTATATTTGTATTCTTTCTATATTTTATAACATAGTTTAATATTTCAGAAATATGCATAGGAGTGTCTTGTTGCATTAAAAAGTCTTCAACCATTTTTCGAATAGTTCCACCTTTAATATCCTCTTTTTCCTTTTCCCATTCGAGCAATCCATAAGTACTTACCCTGCCGAAATATATAAATATATCATTTTTTCTCGCAATAATAGTCCTGATTTGTGAAATCGAAAATGATATTTCAGGATAAATTTTAATTATAGCTGCTTGAATATCTTTTATTTCCATGGGAGCATCATTACTTTGCAGAATTTCAAAAACGTATTTCCATTTTTCTTTCTGATGATTAGATTTTACGATAAAATTATCATTTTCATCCACGTTAATATTGAATTCTAAAGAAATGATTTGCTTACAAATGGAAGCAATAGCATCAAAATTCCTATCATTTCTAACAATTCTATAATTAGAAATGAAAGCAATAAATGGAATATCTTGTTTATGCATTAATTTAAAAGGTCGTAACTTATACAAATCATCAATAAATTTTTTGAAATTGAAACTTTTATAATAGACATTTTTTATTAAAATTCCTGTTCCAAATAAATTATGTCTGGCATCATTATTTCGGATATATAAGTTCGTGTACATGGGTTGAAAATATACCTTGAAAAAATATTGATATAATTTCGTAGTAAATGTTAGATTATTTGCATCGTTTATCCTTTCAACAATATCCTCTGGAATAGCTATATAACTAGCAGTATCTCTAAGGATATCGTTGTCTAAATATTTATATACAGGCATATATTTGTTCAAAAAGACATCAAAGATTCGTTTAGGAATTTTGGCTAAAAATCTTTTGAAATATCTTTCTGAATTCTTTATTTTCTTTTGTATTTGTTTATGGCTAAAATATTTTTCGTCATTTTGCATATATTTGCTATACAAGCAGGCTGCATATATTTTAGAACCAATATAGTTATCTTTGATATAATAATCAAGTAGCTTAAAAATTTTTAAATTATTATACTCATCAAAAAATGATTCAAGAACAACATCTTTATCAAAATCGTAATAAATAGGAATATTTTTTATAATTGCTTTGATATGAAGTTTTATAAATCTATTGCGTTTTATAAAATCCATATTGTGCGCCAAGCATTCAACATTTGATATGAAAATCATTAATTGCTTTTGTGAGATATTAAGGCTCAAATCCGGTTCAGAAATTTTCTCAACAAAACCGATAAGATTCCTATTCTTATATATTTTATGAATAGATTTTTTTGTTCTAGCATTTAATCTTGAAATAAAAAACTCAACATAAGCCACAAAGGCATCCTTATATAATAAAGGTAAGCCATCTATCAATTCCGAAATAGGCTTTTTCTGATTTCGTTCTAATAAAAAGGTGGTTTGCGGCTCATATTGCTCACAAAAACCCATCAACTCCTGATTGATTTCGGAGGTGCATTTTCGTAGATTATTGAACGATTTATGCTCAAAATAATAATCTAAAATTGAAAATAGTGTATCCAAATTCGATTCAAAACAAATGTTATATGCTTTGAACGACATGAGATTCTGCAACACAAAATCTTCTATCCAAATATCATCATTTGGAAAGGGTAAAATAGGGGAGGATGTAGTCGCATCTTTAGTCATATAGAATCAAAATATTTTACAAATGTAATTACAATCTTTTAACCGACAAAATATTTTCTATAATTTTATTTTGAACATATACCATAACCCATTTTTTTCTATAAAAGAAAAGAGGCTTACCCTTTCGAGAAAGCCTCTTTTTGTATATTATTTGATTCCTTTTACTTTTTTGCTTGCTCAGCAACAAAAGCTCTCAATTCGTTGTCCTTTTCCAATTCATGATACACAAATTCATCCATCGAAATACCATTGTTTTCAATAGCTTTGATGAAATGACGTGTGAAATGACTTGCAGTTTTTAGTGTGCGTTGTTCATTTTTTATTTCGAAATATTCCAAAATCACTTTATTGTATTGCAAGCGATGTTCGCCTTTATAATGTTCCACCGACATTTGTCCATTGATAACCGTGAAACTGACCGGATATTCTTTCGGGTGGAAAATAACGAAAAACCAATGCCAAACAACAATAGCGAGGGTAGCTAAAATAGCTTCGTAAAAATGCACAATTTCGCTCACTTTTATAAACCAAACAGGTGCCCAATTGCCTACCATGGTTGGAAACCATAACACCAATCCTGTGAATCCCATCACCAAAGTACCCCAAATTAATGCCCAATACTCCAATTTTTCTATGTAATTATAATTATAGTATGCAGGATGTTTCTTCCGAAAGCGTAAATAATACATGATAGTATCCATGGCTTGCGAAAGGTCGCTAAATTTAGGAAACAATCCTCTCAATACATCACGTCCGCGCGAAGTACCTATTAAATAATACGCATGATATATGGATAAAACCATCATGATAACGGCAGCAATTCTGTGGGTCCATTGACGTATGACTTCGTTGAAACCAATGATATGCATAATATTGCCTAAAGCGGTATCGGGAAACTTCAACAAGAAACCCGTTATTGCTAATATAATAAAAGAGCTCAACAAGAGGGTATGTTGTATCAATTCATTACGGGTAAAGCGTGGAATACGTATCACTGTCTTGGATTTTTGGTAGCGAGCACGCAATTCATACCAAAGAATCATAAGATTGTGTACAAGCATAAACCCTATAACAATCACAATTAACCAAAAATAAATAGTGCGCACCCACCATTCAATATTGGCTGCCGAACTAACTTGGGTGGTATGCGTATAGCTATTTGCAAAAGTTTCTGTAGCATCGGGATGGCATTTCTTACATGTTGCTAAGATATTATTTTTGTTGATAGATGATTCTGGATGATCTTTCGGCAATATTTTATGCACATTGTGACAATCAACACACATAGCTGCTTTCTTATCGCCATGAGCCGCCGCCAAACCGTGATAACTATCTTGGTAACTCTTCACATTCATGTTCTCCATACCATAACGTTGGGAGAGTATCAAATTCTGATGACATTCTAAACATGTATTGTCTTGTATTTTCAAGATTTCATCACGTTTGTTTACTGTATTGATTGCTTGTATGCTATGTTCACTATGGCAATCATTACAGGTAGGAGCACTGCGAATACCTTTTTTAACCGCTATCCAGTGAATAGATTTTTCGTAATCTTCCGTAATCTTTTTGTGGCATTTTTCGCAAGTATTTGGCAAATTGATACTCGAAATCATGGAACCGTCCTGAACTCTATTCTTAATATTATGTTTTCCATGACACGTAACACATGTTGGAGCATTTTTACTTCCTGAACTCACCAATTTACCATGAACACTTGATGAGTATAGTTTTCCGGGTTGGATAAGCGATAAAGAATATTTCTTAATAAAAGCTGGATCGTCATGACATTTGCTGCATGTTGTTACCAAATTCGTAGGATACACTTTGCTATTTTTATCTTTAACAGGATAGATATTATGCGAACCATGACAACTCCAACATTGTGCTGCTTCGTTTATCCCTTCGGTGATAGACAATCCATGAATACTTTCTTTGTGTTCTTTTGCAATAGCATTATGACATAAATAACAATCAGCCAAAACTCCATCTTTTGGAGCTTTTTGATGACTATCCATATTGTTCACCACATAGCTATGGCAATTGGAGCACGATAAATTTTTGTGAACCGATTTCTCTAATTCTTGCTTATGATTTTTATTGCTATGGCATTTGGAACAATTATCGCTCACATTGCTAACCGTATGGTAGGGGACAGCCATGATACCGCTTTTGTGACACTTGCCACAATAAACAGTTTCTTTATTCGCTACTGTTTTTGGCGAAACAATTTTGTGTGTTCCATGACATAATTTGCAATTAGGAGCTTTTTCTTCTGTAAGATGTACCAATTTGCGATGCACATCATTTTTCATTTGCTCATCCAAAGCGGCATGACATTTCTTGCAGTCAACTTTTTTTGCTTTTCCGGCATGGTCTTCATTCACTATATCATTATGACAATCGTTGCATTTAATTACTTTGTCGTGAACAGTTTTTGCAACTAAATTTTCATGGCAATCTAAGCAATTTATTTCCTGAGCATAAATTCTGATGCTAAGAGCTAAAGACATCAAAACGGTGCAGAAGAAATATAATAATGTATTTTTCATATAGTATTTTTATTTAAGTTAAAAGGGTTTTTGCTGAAGATAATCCTCAACAAAAACCCTATAAGCTAGTTTTCAATGCTGAATCTTAAAAAAAGATTCGTAATTAGTAAGTTCCTGCTATAAGCGAGAAGATAATAAGAATAACAAGAAGAAGTCCAGTGATCAAGAATAAATAGCCAAAAAACTTCACCACTTTCAACCAGGAACTCTTGATTTCTTTCTTCACAACAAAATTATCCAAAGTACCTGCATTTTCCATTTCTTCCCATTCTTTAGGTCTGTCAATTTTATATTCTTCAGCCTCCACATGCCCTGTGAATATAACAGTATCCATTGGGAAAGCTTCTGGACGTAAGTGTGTATTGAAAAAATGTATTGTAAATATAAACACCACGGCTAATAGCGCTTCATCGCTATGTATGATTTGAGCAACATTGATAATCCACCCAGGCAATAGTTTGGTGAAAAGTTCAGGAAACCATAAAATCAAACCAGAAAAACCAATAACAGCAACACCCCAGAAAACAGCCATGTAATCAAACTTTTCCCAATAGGTCCAACGTCCATATTTAGGACGTTCGCCTAATCCTAAGAACCATTTAACGGTAGCTTTAGCATCTCTCAAATCTTGCTTGTTAAACATCAAAGAATTGCGTCCAAAGATAAATGGTATCAATTTTAAGCGTTTCTCTCTTTTCATTTTGAATAAGGAAATCACATGGAAGAAGAAGTAACCAAAAGTGATTAATGCTGCAAAACGATGTATATTTCCTGCAACGTGAACTCCACCGATTAATTTAGCCATATTATTTGCCCAACCCATGTGAGCAAACTTCAACATCATACCTGTTAATGCCAGCAGCAAGAAACTAAGAATTACAAAAATGTGAGTAATCCGTTGACTTCTTGTAAAACGACGGAAGTATTTCACTTCACCTTGAGGTTTCGCATGACGTTTCTTTTTGCGCGCTTCAATAATGGAACGTGGAATCCACAATAGTGTATGAATTCCGAAGATTCCAAAAACACTAAAGAGTAAAATGGTCATTGCCCAGAATGTATAGTAAAGTACATTATTATCATTGTGTGTGGCGTGTGTCAAGTATCCTGTAAACTCAACATTTGCATCTTTATGACATTTCTTACAGGTTTTTACAATATTCTTTTGACCAACACTTGATTCAGGATTTGCTATATTAAGAATATTGTGTGCGCCATGACAATCGGAACATCTTGCAGCTTTTAAATATCCCAAAGTATATGCCTTGCCATGGTAGGTTTCCATATAGGTTTCGGAAAGTTTCTTATGGCACGAGCCGCATTGAAGCGTAATCTGTGTTAAAAATTCATCTTTATCAATTTCTGTAACCCTATGAGCGGTATGACAATTGGCACAAGTAGGGAATTTCTTGTCGTCTGTATTTTTCAAGATAGAGTGATCACTACTGATGTAGTCGTGATAAATACTTTTATGACATGCACCACAAGTTGCAGGAATATGTGCCGAGTTAACAGTTGAATTAGGATCAGATTCCTTTAAAATATTATGAGAAGTGTGACAATCGGTACATACCGCACTTGCAAGCAAGCCTTTTTCCATTAATCCTTTTCCATGAACGCTTGAGGAATAATCGCTGAAAGCATCAATTTCTTTCAAATGGGTATTAATAACCGCCTTACCATTTTTATTATGACATTTACCACATAGTTTTGGAATAGAGGCTCTGTTGGTAACTGAGAGATCATCATATCTGCTCAGTACTTTATGAGTTCCATGACAATCTGTACAATATGGTGCATTTGATTTTTTACTGAAATATGCTTGTCCGTGACCACTATTAATATATATGTCAGAAACAGCTTCATGACAAATAGAACAATCAACTTTCTTGACAGGCAAACATGGACGAACTGTTGATTTATTATCAATTAATACATCTGTATGACATTTATTGCAAGCAAAGTTTTTATGTGCAGAATTAATAAAATCTTCTTTATTTATTTTTAATGAAACTTTTTGACCATTAACAGTTTTAAAGGCTTTGTCCGTGTCGTGACATTTCAAACAAACTTGATTAGAAATAATTGTTTCTGCCTTTTGGGCTTTAATGATATGCGATGAATGGCAATCATTGCAGGCAGGAACAGTACCTGCTTTTTTCTCCCAGAGATCTCTTTTAATAACTTTTTTATGTACTTGCTCTATATTTGCATGACATTTCATGCATGTGCTTGCAATTTTGGAACTTGATGTTGTTGATTGCGGATTGGTATGAGGCAAAATCAAATGGTTTCCATGACAGTCGTTGCATGTGGCAGAAACAATCAATCCGAATTCAAATAAACCTTTACCATGAATACTCTCACTATAGTTCGTTAGAATATTTTGCATGGTAATATTATACAAGCGAGCAACTGGTGCACCTTCTTTATGACATTTTCCGCACAAAACAGGGATATTCATTTTATACGTAGTTGACTTGGGAGAAGTATGCGACAATACGTCATGTTTTCCATGACATTCTTTGCAATCGGGGGCATAAGGAGCATTAAATTTGAATGCTTGCCCATGAATACTTAATGCAAACTGGTATTGAGCATTTTTATGACAACTACCACAATCAACGGTCTGAAGATTTTCGGGATGCGGAAATTCTGTTACATTAGCATCTTTGTGGCATCCAATACACTTTACGTTTTTATGAATTGAATTCTTAAGAATATTCTCATTAACAAACAAGGATACTGCTTTTCCATTTACTAATTTCGATAAAGAATTGTCACTATGACACGCCAAACAATCCTCGTTTGCTTGAGCGAAAGTGTTACTCGAAATAGATAAAAAACTTAGTATAAAAAAAAAGGAAATGGTCTTGAAATAATTTAACATTTTCATTCTGTTTATTTATTAATACATACTATTGTTGGAAAATTTTCATGGTAATAGTGATGCTACTTATTGATGTAATAAATGAAAAAATCACGAATTCGTCAAATGAAGAATTCGTGATTTTCGATAAATTGATTTTGTTGTATTTTAATTAATCAGATAATTACAGGGTGCGTAAATAATTAACTATATTCCATTTGGTGTTAGCATCAGCAATTTTTGTTTTGTAAGAAGGCATTTTATCAAAGCCAGAGTTTATTTTATAAAAAATAGCACCATCAGTTTGAGCTTTAAATGCTGGTAAAGTGAAATTTGATGGTTTTGCCATTGTACCAACGCCAACTCCAGTTGCACCATGACACATTTTACACTTAGCGGTGTATTCAGTTTTTCCGGCTGCTACTGAAGCAGCACTAGTTGTTACAGGGTTTCTAATAGCTGCATCTGCAGCAGGAACAACCCATCCCATTTCAAACGAAACAAGACTGAAAGAAACAGCAACCACAATAGCAATTGCCACAAACATTTTTAAACTTTTCATTTTTTTCTCCTTGATTTTTTAATTATTAATTTATTTATTTGTAAATAGCTTAAACAATTACCGTACCAATTTTTATTTAAAGAATATTCTGTACAATAATTGGAATATCATTTATCTTAATCGTATCGTTATATTGAAACCTATCATAAGACCTTCCTTTTTCTTAAAATCATATTTATTTTTTGCGAAATTGTCCTGAGGATTTAGTCCTTTATACGATGAAACAAATACCTGAAAACAATGTGTAGGGGTTGCAATTTCGTATGCTATGGCAACATTAGGTTTTGGAAATGCCATTTGATTCTCTGCGACCTTGGTAAAAAATCCTTGATCGTATTCCAATAGAAACGACATATAATTATAGAAGTTAATTCTGGCTCCTGCTGTTATTCCAAAAATACCGTTTTCGTAAATAGGTTTGTAGCTTGTTACCATCATTGAATCAACTGTCTCCGTAAATTTTTCGCTTTCAACTTTATTAATATGGCTGTAGCTTGCACCAACCTCTAAAGAAAATTCTTTACAGAATTTACGAGCAATAATTAACTGTGCAAAATATGACATGCGGTCTTTAAATTTGTAGGTACTGTCAACACCGTAATAAACTTTAGGACGACCACTTATAGTAGCATTGCCATACAATGTCAATGATAGGGGAATGGAACCGCTTACGTTTTGTTCTAAAAGTTTTCCTTTGGCAAAAAACTCCTGATATTTACTGTCTTTTTCAGTAGCAAACCCTACAGAAAGCTGATCTAAGATAGAATATTGCATAGCCATACGAATGTTTGAAGCACCATATATTCCAAATAAGTCGTGTATTCCATTAGTAAAAGGTGAAAAGCGATGTTGAATATGCAATTCTAAACTCCCTTTGGCAGGAATTAAACTTGTTTGAGCATCAATCAACATTGTGCAACCCCATTGTTCATCAACGGGTTTTTTGCCTTCGGCTTTAGCCAAATCTATTGAATCCTTTTTTGCTTGTTCATTATTTTGAGCATACATAGCTACAGAAAATAATAATGATATTACGAGTAAGTAAATTTTTTTATTCATAATTTGTAATTTTTTAATAGAAAATACTTTGATTATTAATTAATTATTCTTCGCAACCTTGTTTGATCCAATAATATATTTTATCCTTTTGAGCTTCGGAGGCTCTCGAGTAGTGAGGAGTGCCAACAGAAGTTAACTTAAGATAAAAAACACTTGTTTCTGGTGAACCAATCGTAACTTTAGTCAAGATATTTGCATAGGCAACACTTGCTTCCATTATGGGAGTTTGACTGCTATGACAACTAACACAATTTGAGGATAAAATTGGAAGGATATCAGCAGCAAAATACACACTGTCAACTGGTGCATTTAAATTAATTGATGTTGACCCCTGATCGATGGTGGCTTTTTCACAACTGTTGAAAAGCACAACCATGCCACTTGCAATAAGGCAAAAAAATAAGATTTTCTTCATGGAATAAATTTTAAATTGTTTTTAATAATCAATGAATAATATTGAATTTCGATGCAAAAATAAAGAAAAAAAAACATATAGAACGACAACTTCATAGATGGTTATTTATTTAATAGATTTGACATATTTTAAATGGTTTATTATCAGTTTTTTAAATTGTAATATAAAGTAAGAATCATAAAGAAAAC
>CAIWVT010000667.1 GCA_903916135.1 uncultured bacterium | reverse complement strand
TATTCGGATGATTATGTGTGTGAAAAAACCATGGAAGAGGTGTTCGCCCAAGCCGACATCGTGAGTATGCATGTGCCTTTGACTATGGAAACACATTATATGGTGAACGATGCTTTCATCAACGCATTTCAGAAAAATATTTTTCTACTCAACACCTCACGTGGAAAGGTTGTCAACACCGAAGATGTGGTCAAAAATCTGCAAAGCGGCAAGCTGTTGGGAGTAGGTTTGGATGTGATAGAATATGAATCGCAATCTTTTGAACAGCTTAGCGTAGATAAATTTCCTGAACCGTTTCAGTATTTAATACATGCTGATAATGTCATCCTAACGCCTCATATTGCCGGTTTGACCGTGGAATCAAATCTGAAACATGCGAAGGTGTTAGCGGGAAAGATTTTGGGGGCTTTTGGAAGAAGTACTTAAAGTATTTAAAGTACTTAAAGTGCCTAAAGTACTTAGAGTGCCTAAAGTATTTAGAGTATTTAAAGTGCCTAAAGTATTTAGAGTATTTAAAGTGCCTAAAGTATTTGAAGTATTTAAAGTGCCTAAAGTACTTCAAGGAATTCAAGTGCCTAATGTTTCAAATATAAATGCTTCCAAACAACTTTAAATACTTTAGGCATTTTAGGCACTTTAGGCACTTAAAAACTCCCTTCATGATAAAAATGAAAATATTTCCTAATAAAATTATTTATTTTTCGTGCTAAAATACTACTTTTGCTGAAAAATACAAAACATGAGTCAAAACACGAAATTATTTCACGGAAAAACATTGGCAATTCTGACCGGCGGTGGAGACACTCCCGCATTAAATTCAAGTATAGAATCCATCCGCAATCGCGCGTCGGTGTTAGGATACAAGGTGTATGGCATCCGCAAAGGATGGAAGGGTTTGTTGGGTGATGGCGATGTGGTTGATTTATCACAGCAACCTTATGATGGTTTTTATGGCGGAACAGCTTTGTTGTCGAGCCGCACCAATCCTTTTCCTTCGAAAAAAAATCCTGAAGACCGCGTTCCGCAGATATTGCGCAATTTGGAACGTTATAAAATTGACGTCATCGTAACCATCGGTGGCGACGACACCAATGGCGCTGCCAAACGTTTGTATTTGCAAGAAGGAATTCCCGTCATCGGCTTCCCAAAAACTATTGACAACGACTTGCGTACGCGAAGCATGCATCATTATAATGGAACCGAAATCGAAGCCGTGCTGTGTCCGGGCTTCCCTTCGGCAGCCAAGGGTATCATGGAGTTTACCCATCGGATGCGCACCACAGCGGAGTCGCATTCGCGCATCATCGTTTTGGAAGTTATGGGACGCGACGCCGGATGGTTGACGGGCAGTGCTTCCTTTGGCGGAGCCGATATCGCCTTAATTCCCGAGTATGAGATAACCCGCGAACGCAAAGATTTCTTTTTCGAACGCGTGAAAGAAGCGTATATGACCTCCAAAAAGAAAGCCCTCATCATCGCTGTTTCCGAAGGCGTTCGTTGGTACGACGAGGCGAAGGACATATTGGGTGTGGTCTATGCAAGTTCGGAAGTGGACGAATACGGACATCCACGCTTTGGTGGCATCAGCGGAGTGATAGCATCGGAAATCACCAACAAATTGAAGATAGAAGCTCGGGCACAAATCTCAGGCTATTATGCTCGCGCCGGCGAATGTCGCTTGTACGATCGCCGTTTGACGCAAACCCTTGCCGATAAGGTGGTGGATTTGCTGTTGAGCAATCAATATGGTCAGATGCCTGTGATGAAAAGCATCGTGAAATTTCAAGGATTGGAAGAGTTTAACACCACGTCGGTGGATATGGGCTCTATTGGCAACATGCCTTTGGCGGAAGTGTATTATGATGTGAATAAATTTCAATTTAGCGATGCCTTCAACGACTTCATGACGCAAATCGTAGGCGAACAACACTTTCTCTCCTTCGATTATGACTTCCCGGTGGTGATTCCATAGAGATAGTCTTATCTTAAAGAATCATACAAGTCTGATATTTAATTGTTTTATCTATTGATATAACATAAGATTCTTGGGAATTATCAATCCACGAGCTTGGATTACCAATCCAAGAGCTTAGATTATCAATCCAAGAGCTTAGATTATCAATCCAAGAGCTTAGATTACCAATCCAAGAGCTTAGATTACCAATCCAAGAGCTTAGATTACCAATCCAAGAGCTTAGATTATCAATCCAAGAGCTTAGATTACCAATCCAAGAGCTTAGATTATCAATCCACGAGCTTGGATTCCCAATCCACGAACTTGGATTATCAATCCACGAGCTTAGATTATCAATTCAAGAGCTTAGATTATCAATCCACGAACTTGGATTACCAATCCACGAACTTGGATTATCAATCCACGAGCTTGGATTATTAATTCCAGAGTTGGGATTATCAATTCCAGAGTTGGAATTAATCAATTGCAGTATTGGAATTATAAATTTTAGGAGTTTAATCCCAAAAAGAAAATACTCGATTTTTAATCTGCTCAAGCAGATTTATAATTTGCTCAACCGGATTTGTAATTTGGTCAACCGGATTTATAATTTGCTCAACCAAATTGGTAATTTGCTCGACCGGATTTATAATTTGCACAACCAAATTGGTAATTTGCTTGACCGGATTGATAATTTGCTCAACCAAATTGATAATTTGCTCAACCAAATTGATAATTTGCTCGACCGGATTTGTAATTTGCTCAACCAAATTGGTAATTTGCTTGACCAAATTGGTAATTTGCTTGACCGGATTGATAATTTGCTCAAGCAGATTGATAATTCCCTTGTTTATAAAGGGATTGAAATTATTCATCGTATTGGATACAAGCATCTTCAACAAAAAATAAATAGTATTCCATGCTTCTCCATGAAGTTGTATTGCGTGAGTAAGCATCTCAAGAGAATCATTTTTATACCTATATATATAATAGGTATATGAAAATGATTATTTTTTGACATTCATTTCTTATATGTACTTTTATATTTTTAGAAATGAAACTGAAAAAAGGATAGTTTATTTTTGTTTTTTTTGATGATGAGAACCCTGAGCAAATATACAATCACCACAATCTGAAGAGCAACCGGTGCAGCCGTCCACTTTCTTCTTAGGTTTCCGCCATCTTTGTACAAATAAATATATCGCCCATCCAAGCGCGATAGAAACTATACCCCAAGTGATGATTAGCTGTGTCATTTCCGATAGATTAGGTTAGGTGTTGTCATGTCAAATCAAGTTTTTAGGTTTAGTTCAAGAAGATACTGCCGATATGAAACACCGCAAAAGATAATATCCATGCTAAAGCAAAAGAATAGACGGCGGTGAACAAACCCCAACGCCAATCTCCCGTTTCGCGCACTATGGCAGTCAACGTGCCGATGCAAGGAATATATAGCAACACAAAAATCATAAAAGCAAGGGCAATAGCGGGATTAAAAATCTTCTTCCCTATATGTTCGCCTGCCTGATACGTTTGCGATTGAATGCGTTTCACCAAGGATTTGTTGTGGACATCGGCATTATTATCCACCTGATACAAAACCGACAAGCTACTCACAATAATTTCCTTGGCGGGAATGCCTGCAATGATGCTGATGCCGATACGCCAATCGAAACCCAAAGGACGGATGACGGGTTCGATAAAATGTCCGAACATGCCCAAATAGGAGTGTTCTTTATGTTCACTTTTTTGAGCCAACAACACCGCTTTTAATGCAGCTTCTTTATTTTGTTGCAGCAGATGGATGTGTGCCGTATCTGATAGCGCAAGTTTGTTTTGCTCATGCGTGAAACTTTGATTGATATTGGTAATTTCCTGCGGATAATTCCGTGCATAATTCACATGGATGGGAAAATAACTCAACGCCCAAAAGATGATAGAAGCTATGAGAATGACGCCGCCAATTTTCTTCAGATATTGTGCCGATTTAATCCACATATTCTTCATAATCATGTTACCGGAAGGTGTTCGATAGGGGGGGAGCTCCATTACAAAAGGATTATCGTGCGTCCGTTTCATAAGTCTTTTCAACAGCAAAGCCGTCAGAATCGCGATGATGATTCCTGTGAAATATATTGCAAACAATACGCTACCCGAACTTTCGGGGAAGAAAGCCGTGATAAATAATATGTAGATGGGTAAACGCGCATTGCACGATATGAAGGGATTAATTAATATGGTGATGATGCGTTCCTTTTTGTTTTCCAAAATGCGGCTTGCCAAAATGGCAGGCACATTGCAGCCAAAGCCCATCACCAAGGGGATAAATGATTTTCCGTGCAGTCCTATTTTGTGCATAAATTTATCCATGATAAACACCGCTCGCGACATATAGCCAGTCTCTTCCATCAGGGAGATAAAGAAATACAACAATAATATATTAGGCATAAAAACCAAAACACCACCCACCCCGCTGATAATTCCATCTATGAGTAAATCTTTTAAGGTGCCGGCAGGCATGATATGTCCCACAAATGTCGAAATAAGATTCACGCCATATTCAATCCAACTCATCGGATAACTGCCAAGTTTAAAGGTCGCTGAAAACATCACCCACATAAAGAAAAAGAATATCGGCAAGCCGAAAAGTTTATGCGTCAGTATGGCATCAAGAGTTTCTGTGGTGCTCTTTGTTTCTTTTGCTGTTTGCAATGTTTCCTTCAAAGCACCATTGATGAAGCCGTATTTATAGTCGGCAATCAATTGTTCCGCACTCACGGAGTAGGATTTTTCAATATGCTCTTTTTCCTTTCCAACCACTTGAACGATTTGAGAGAAATTTTCGCAACCTTTCACTTGTTCCAACGAAATGGTGTCGTTTTGCAGCAATTTGATGGCTAAAAACCGGCTGGAAACCAAAGTGGTCAACTCCGAGTTGCCATCTGTTTTTATTTGAGATTGAATAGTTCGAATAGATTCTTCCAATTGGTCCCCATAATTGATATGAACATGGCGCAAGTCAAGGTTTTTATCTTCATAAACTTCTATGGCTCGACTTAGCAAAGCCTCTAATCCTTTTGATTTAACAGCAGTTACAGGTATCACGGGCACTCCGGTCAGTTTGCCAAACATATCATAATTTAGAACACTATTATTTCGAGTGAAATCGTCATACATATTCAGCGCCATAATCACTTTCATGTCCGAATCTATCAGGTCGGTCGTCAGGTATAGTCCGCGTTCCAGGTTGGTAGCATCCACCACGTTCACAATTACATCGGGCAGGGAATCATACAACAAATCCCGTAGTGTATGATTCTGAAGTTGCTCGCCGGATAAAGCATACACACCGGGCAAATCAATAATTTCTATTTTATATCCCAAATAATCAATCTGAAACTTCTTCACCTCCACCGTAACCCCGGCGTAATTCCCAACGCGTTCATTTTGTTTCGTGAAATAATTAAAAATCGTTGTTTTTCCCGATGTATTATTGCCAACAAGTGCTATACTAAAGCTCTTCGAAGCGTGTGTAGTCTTTTTATTCTGTGAACTCAACACCTGTGTCTCGAAATTCACGTTCTTTTCTTTTTGAACGCTCTCGGCATCTATTTCTATAAGCTTCGCCTCGCTGTTTCGTAAAATAATTTTGTAACCTTTTATCTTATATTCAACCGGATCTTTCATGGGTGCTTTCCGAACCAAGGTAATGGTTTCTCCCACCACCAATCCCATTTCCATCACCCGTCTGCGGAAGGCTCCTCTGCCTCTAATCTTTACGATTTCGGCTTCATCACCAATTTTTTTGAGTTCGGTCAGGTTCATTTTTAGTAATTCAGATTGCTAATATAGACATAACCTAAAGTATTAAAATTTATTTCAAGAAAACATTTTTTTACAGTAATTTTGCAAAAAAAAAATACAGATGCGTATTGATATTATCACAATTTTTCCGGAGATATTCGAGAGTCCTTTTTCCTACTCCATCATAAAGAGAGCCAAAGAGAAAGGTATTGTTGACATCCATTTTCACCAGCTTCGCGATTATTCGACCAACAAACATAAAAATGTTGATGATTATCCCTATGGTGGCGGTGCAGGCATGGTGATGATGATTGAACCTATTGCTGCTTGCATTGATGCTCTGAAAGATGAACGAAACTATGATGAAATTATTTATACCAGCCCTGACGGTGAATTGTTGAATCAGAAAGTATCCAATCAAATTTCAACATTTGAAAATATTATTATTCTCTGTGGACATTATAAAGGTGTGGATGAACGGGTGAGACAATATTACATTACAAGGGAAATATCTATTGGAAATTATGTTTTATCGGGAGGCGAATTGGCTGCCATAGTACTTTGCGATAGTATTATTCGCATTATTCCGGGGGTTTTGAATGATGAAACTTCTGCTTTGTCCGATTCTTTTCAAAATAATTTATTGGCACCGCCTGTTTATACGCGTCCTGCAAATTTTAAAGAGATGATAGTGCCTGATATTTTATTATCTGGCAATGATAATGAGATTATGAAATGGCGTTATGAGAAGGCTTTAGAGCGCACAAAACATAGCCGTCCGGACATGTATAATGAGTCGGATTAATACTTTTCAAAAAAGAAATTTTAATAAAAATATAAATTTCTATGCTGTAATATAAAAAAAATGTGTATTTTTGCACTCCAATTTCAAAATTTTTACCATGAACCATACAGAAATAATACAATTTGTAGAAGATAAATATAATGTACTGCCTGTTTTTCCGGCATTTAAAGCAGGGGATACCATCTCTGTACATTATAAAATTAGAGAAGCCAATAAAGAACGTATCCAGCAGTTTCAAGGCGTTGTGATTCAACGTTCGGGCGAAGGCACCAGAGAAACATTTACGGTTCGTAAAATGTCAGGCAATATTGGCGTTGAAAGAATTTTTCCAATTGCCTCTCCTTTTATTGATAAAATTGAAGTGACCAAAAGGGGTGCAGTTCGTAGAGCGCGTATCTTCTATTTGAGAGATTTAACTGGCAAGAAAGCCCGTATTAAAGAAAAGAAAAAAGCACAGGTTAAGAAATAAATTTAAAACCTCCGAATTTCGGAGGTTTTTTTGTTTTAATACGGTAAGAATTATTATTTGATTAATGATATTCCTGCCAAATATCCTGTAGAAAAAGCAATTTGAAGATTGTAGCCACCTGTGTCTGCATCCAAATCCAAAACCTCTCCAATAAAATACAAGTGCTGAACCAACTTTGATTCCATAGTTTTCGGATGTATCTCTTTTGTTGAAACGCCACCTCCCGTAATG
>CAIWVT010000666.1 GCA_903916135.1 uncultured bacterium | reverse complement strand
TGATAAGAAATAATACAATTACTCTGCAAAAAGATAAATTAATCAAAATCTATTAATATCAAATGATGTCCTCAAAACTATCATTTACATTGTTATTTTATATTCTGTTTATTTTCGACGGATTAAGCCAGAATATGGTATATAATGGTAGTTTTGAGGATTATTCTAATTGTCCAAACAGTCCAGGTGAAATAAATATGGCAATATATTGGTTTTCTGCAAATAATGGTTTCGGAGGCTCTGAAGAATATTATAATACCTGCGATAATCCGGGGGTATGTGGCGTTCCGTATAACTACTTTACATTTCAATATGCCAGAACAGGAAATGCATATAGTGGTGCAGATTGCTTTGATTATGGAAGTAATGAATACAGGGAATATATTGAAGGTACATTAAAAAATCCATTAGAAAGTGGGCATCAATATTGTGCATCCTTTTATGTGAATCTTTCAAATCCATCATCCTATTATGGTATTGATGCATTGGGTTTATATTTTACTAACGATAGCTTGATTACAGATTCCGGATGGGTTCATAGTGTAATACCTCAAGTTGCCAACAGCAGTATGAATATTATTACTGATACCGCAAATTGGGTTAAAATAAGTGGAACATTCATTGCAACAGGCGGAGAACGCTTTTTTACTTTTGGAAACTTTACAAGGAATTATCTAACTAATTATATTCATATTCAAGGAAGTACGTCCGGAAGCGCGTATTATCTACTTGATGATGTAGCGGTTTATGAATGTGATGCGCCTGTGTTTACAGCTAATGCAGGCATGGACAAGACAATATGCAAAAGCGAAAGTGTGCAGATAGGTATGCCCCGCTATGATGAGTACCTTTATGAATGGCATACAATGGATGGGGCATTGATGGATACAACAAGCTATTTGACTGTGTCGCCTACTGCAGCCACAAGCTATGTGTTGATTGTAAAAGATTTTAAATTTGATGTTACTACAGATACTGTTACGGTGATGGTAGACGATGTGTGTAATACGGTGTATGTGCCTAATATTTTTTCTCCTAATAAGGATGGGAAAAATGATGTGTTTCGGGTAAGAAGTGAAGAGATAGATAGTTTGCATTTGCAGGTTTATAATCGTTGGGGAAATACGGTTTTTGAGAGTAGGGATTTGAATTATGGTTGGGATGGGACTTACCAGGGGAAGGTGTGCGAAGTGGGAGTTTATGCTTGGTGGGCAGAGATAGTTTTTAAGAATGGGGAGCAGGTATTTAAAAAAGGTAGTGTTTCTCTTGTTAGGTAGTATAAAATTAAAAAATACTTGTAACTTTGCACCTTTGTAACCATTGTATAATACCGATACGGTATCTGTAATAATCCAATCCCGACACTCCCGACACTCTGTGTGCGGGACAGGAAAATTGAAAATAACAGCTACTGTATCGGCATTATACCAAATTGGGTTTGGGCTAAATATTATATGTAATGGTATAACATCTACAAAAACAATAGAACAATAAAACAATAAAACAATCAAGCAGTCCCACAAATGACCATCAATAACAATCAATGACAATAAATAACCATGAAAGTAATAGCAATAAACGGAAGTCCAAAAAAAGAAGGCAACACATTTCATGCCTTGCGCCTCGTTGGCGAAGAATTAATAGCACAGGGAATTGAATTCGAGATACTGCATGTGGGCAATCGCATGATACACGGTTGCACTGCCTGCCGCAAATGTTCCGAAACTATGGATTTGAGATGTAGTGGGGTTCCCAACGATGATTTCAACAAAATAAATCAACAAATCTATGAGGCTGATGGTATCCTGCTAGGCTCGCCCGTGTATTATGCAGGCATAGCAGGCACCATGAAGAGCTTTTTGGACAGATTGTATTACGTCTCGGGTGCCAACGGAGGATTCTTCCGTCAGAAAGTTGGAGCCGCGGTCATAGCCGTGCGTCGTTCAGGTGGCTCTTCCACCTTCGATTGCTTGAATCATTATCTCAACATCTCCGAAATGATTATCGCCACCTCCAATTATTGGAATGTGATACATGGACGGGAACCGGGAGAAGCGCTGCAAGATGCCGAAGGGGTGCAATGTATGCAAGTATTGGGCAGAAACATGGCGTGGCTCATGAAGATGAAAGAAGCGACAAAAGACAGCATCCCAGCCCCCGAAAAAACACAGAAAATTGTGACGCATTTTATTAGATGACCGTTGTTCGAAGTTTGCAAACCGTTGTTCGAAATTTGTAACTTCGAACCCTCGTAATGTTATGACAAGTAGTTAAAAACTACAAATTAAGCAATGCGAAGTTGCAAACTTCGCATAACTAATGACAATAAATGACTAATGACCACAAATGACCATCAACCTGTCCCGTACACGCAGTGTCGGGAGACTATTAATGACCACAAATGACCATGAGAGTTTATAGCTCATTATAAAAATTATTATAGCTCAATAATAGGATTGTTTGAGCTATATTTTGTATATTTGCGAGCTTTAAAAAAATTAATCAAAATGATAAATAAAATTGACACCGAGATAATAGACTGTATTAAAAGAAATATAGAAAGCTCGTCAAAAGAAATTTATGATGAAATAAAAGTATCCGTTAGTTATGCTACTGTGAAACGAATATTAACCAAATTAACCAGTGAAAATCTAATTATTACAACTGGGAAAGGGAAAGGGACTAAATACGTAATATCTCCAGCGTATGAATTGTTGGAGCCGATAGATATTGAAAAATATTATGAAAAAGAAGTTGATGAGCGAAAAATAAAAGAGAAATATAATAGAACTCTTATTCAAGATACGCTGAAAAATACACATGTATTTACAGCAGTAGAAATAAGAGAATTGGCATCCTTACAAGAATTATATAAAAATAATATTTCGCAACTTAGCACAGCAGAATTCAATAAAGAATTGGAACGCTTAGCCATAGATTTAAGTTGGAAATCATCACAAATTGAAGGGAATACTTATACCTTACTTGAAACAGAAAGATTATTGAAACAAAAAGAAACAGCATCAGGCAAAACCAAAGAGGAGGCAGTAATGCTGCTAAATCATAAGGAAGCACTTGATTTTATAATTGAACAACCCCAATATTTAGTGCCGCTATCATTGGCAAAAATAGAAGACATACATAGTTTATTAATAAAAGAACTTGCGATTGATAAGAACATAAGAAAAAGAAGAGTTGGGATCACGGGAACAAACTACCGCCCATTGGATAATGAGTTTCAAATTAAAGAGGCAATTACAAGTATGTGTGATATAATTAATAAGAAAAAAAATGTTTTCGAGAAAGCTTTGTTAACACTGGTATTGATATCATATATACAGCCATTCGCTGATGGAAATAAAAGAACAGCAAGAATAGTTAGTAATGCAATTTTAATTCATAACAAGTACTGTCCAATATCTTTTAGAACTGTTGACTCCGTTGATTATAAAAAAGCGATGCTATTGTTTTATGAGCAAAATAATATTTCACAAATTAAAGAAATATTTATCAATCAATTTGAATTCGCTGTAAATTCATATTTCTAATAAAAAAAGAGCTACACCCATTCGACCTGTTCTTTCACACCAACAATAAAACAATAGAACAATTAAACAATAAATAATACTATGAACAACAATCAAAAGTTATCAGAAAAATTCCACGAAGTGCTCCAACACGAAGGTGTTGTTTCCATAATGTCGTGGGGCGTTGAACCTCATTTGGTCAACACATGGAATTCCTATTTGGTCACCACCGAAGATGAGCGCATTTTAATCCCCGCGTATGGATTCAGAAAAACGGAAACAAACATAGCAGTAAATCCCGTAATCAAGATGGCTTTGGGTAGTAAAGAAGTTTTGGGATATAAGGATTATCAAGGAACAGGTTTCATGATAGAAGGCACTGTAACCTATCTGGAAACCGGCGCAGAATTTGACATGATGAAAGAAAAATATGCTTGGTTGACCAGAGTGTTTGAAGTAACTGTTATAGGCATAAAACAAATGTTGTAGATTTTCAATGTTTATCAACATTACAACAATAGAATAATTCAATATTAATGACAATTAATAACCGATGATATGGAAAACATTCTAGCAACAAAATTAGTAGGAGAAAAACAAACGCGGTTTCACGGGGGCTTGTACCACAAAACGCAAGTGAAGCTAACCTACAATTCCAATCGTATAGAAGGCAGCCGCCTCAGCGAGGAGCAAACCCGCTATATCTTCGAAACGCGCACCATTGGCTTCAAAGATGAGGAAGCGGTGCCTATAGACGACATCATTGAAACGGCAAATCACTTTGTTGCGTTCGATTATTTGCTCGATACGCTGCAACAACCTCTTACTGCCGAAATCATCAAAGAGTTTCACCGCATATTGAAATCGGGTACCGCCGATGCGCTAAACTCGACCTTTGCTGTGGGCAATTGGAAAAAAAATCCCAACGAAATTGGCGGCACCGAAACCACACAACCCGATAAGGTGGAAACGGAAATACAACAACTGAACGATTGGTATGCCAATCAGGAAAACACTTCTTTGGAAATCATTGTCGCGTATCATTATCGTTTCGAGAAGATTCATCCGTTTCAGGATGGGAATGGCAGGGTTGGGCGTTTAATTCTATTTCGCGAATGTTTGAAGAACAATGTCGTCCCATTTATCATAGACGAGACACATAAACAATTTTACTACAGAGGGCTAAAAGAATTTGAGCGCGTGCCCGACTATTTGATGGATACTTGCCGTTCGGCACAAGACACCTACAAACAATGGATACATTATTTCTACCCGGAACTGTAGGGAATGAATTGATTGCCGCCTTGATTGAAAGATCAAGCAGTTGATCGAAGTTTGCAAATCGAACCCTTGTAGCCTTTGCATATCATGCACACCAACAATAAAACAATAGAACAATCCAACAATTATTATTCTTAAAAAATCATAATATCAAAAATAATCTACGCATCTCCGCGTTTTTTTTGTACCTTTACAGAAATTTATAAAAATCTAAATATAGTATTATGAAAAAAATCATCATGTTTGCAGCGGCAATACTGATAGTGTCAGTGCTTGCTACTATTTCCTTTTATCCTTCGGTTGCCCATAGTCAAAAAACGGCAAAATCTCTAACAACATCTATCCCTGAAAATGTAAAGACAGTTCTTAAGAATTCATGTGCTGCTTGTCATGGCGACAATGGCAGCGGTATGGCTATGGGAATTTGGAATCTGAATCAATGGGACACCTACACTCCTGCAAAACAAGCTAAAAAGGCTAACGCCATCTGCAAATCAGTTACGAACGGCACCATGCCACCTAAATCTTTCGCCGGTGCAAAACCAACAGCCACTCAGGTTACTGAAATCTGCACTTGGGCTTCTTCAATTCAAATTAATAATTAAGAAATCATTTTATCGCATAAAAAAAGAGCTTGCAGTGTGCAAGCTCTTTTTTTTGTGTCGGAATCAACAGCTTATTGTTTGATAAACTTGCGTGTTCCGCTTATAACATTTTCTTTTAATAAAGACACAAAATAGACCCCTGCCTTGTAAGCACTCACATCTATGCTTGCATTGTTGCCCGAAACGGCATGAATAGCTATCGTTTCACCTAAAAGATTCGTGATGCGGATTTGTTGAATGCCTTCGATGTTAGCAATATTCAATGTCGAGGAAGTAGGATTGGGATACATACTTACGTTGTTTTGTTCGTTTTCGGCAATACCTATATGCACTTGAACGTCGGCTGCAAACCGTGGCTCAACCATGAAAGCATTGAACGAATAGTTCACCATTCCTTTTACATCGTAACGCGTTCCAACAACAGCCGTTGGGAATGGATACATTTGATTTCCTATTTCCACAGTGTCAACCGTGCCTTGCAATACTTTCCACCATCCACTTGTGTGAACATAGGTGCACGTAGCATCGGTAATTGCTACCAACATACCTTCCAATTGTTCGCTTTTCACTGTGGTTGTTGTTACAGGAATAGCAACAGGGATAGGTTTTCCGGTCGCTATGGTGTTGTACATTACAATCGTTTTGAATTCAGTATAATTATAATATTCATTTACGGTTCCTGCTAACGCAATGCTATCGCCCAATGCAGGAGTATGTGTATTGTCATATACATAAAGTCCATTCCAGGGGCTGTTGCCATCCTGAATGTAATAGCCGGTAGCAAATGATGCTACTACAGTGCCGTGCGTCGTTACTAAAGAATCTTTTAGTGGTGAATCGCCGGTAGGCAATGTGGTGTATTGAATTTGATAGATGGTTTTAGCGGGAGGAGGTGTCAGGTTCACTGTGAAGCTCACACTGTCAACAGCAGCAGGCACCACAGCCACATGTGATGGGTCAACTAAAGTCAATTTCACTTTGTGAACGCCAGCGGTCAGCCCTGTGAGAGCAATAGGAGTCGTTACATTGTATTCATTCACGGCACCGCCATCAAGTGTGTAGTGTATGTGACCGGCAGTGGGCACAACGAAATTATAAAGCGTGAAACTAACATTGACATCTGCACTATAAACAATAGCAGCGTCGGCTGGGGACGAAATTAATACGGCAGGATCGGTGCTGCCGCCTGTTAGATGATACCCCAAACGTTCGATGGTGCTGATGGGTGCTGCATCCACAACGGCATTGGTTACTGAAGTCCATTCGCCAACGGTCCAAGTAGCGTTAGGTGCTGTGATTACAGCATTTCTGTAGAACGATTGATTCAAATACTGGAATACACCATAAGCAAACACATCTACAAGGGTCGTACCATTGTATAAAGAAACGATATCGGTATTTGCTACCGGCGTACCGGTGCCGGCTCCGTTAAAATTTGCTACCATATTCGTGTCCCCAGGGACATAGGAAAGAACATAGGTAGGAGCAATTAAAGCACCATGTCTGATCAAATAGCATTGTCCGGGAGCTAATGTTCCCGATAGATTGAATGTGTAATTCGGTGTGTTGGCACCAATATCAGGCTTGTTGTTGAAGGTTTTGATGGTCAACTGAGGACTCGCTAAGTTCACGGAACTAGTCCCTAAGTTCGTTAATTCAATAACCTTGTTGTAGGAAGCACCCTCGTAGATTTGAGAAATGATTACCTGTGCGCGTGTTGTAATACTGCCTATCATAAAAATGATGAGCATCAATGTGGAAATTTTTTTCATGGTTTTAGATTTAATTATTACTGTTTTTAATGGTTTTCATTACAAGATTACTTGACTTTTTTTTGTTCAATTTGTTCTTATTTTTACTTAAAAATCAAAAGTACTAAAAAATAAAGTACCAATATTAATTTAGTATTAAATTTTATCAATATTTATAAACTATGCAACATGACGATTTTTTTCTTCATAAATATTATACTAATTATCAGCACCTTCAAACTTTTTTTTTATTATGGTATGCTATTTATCAAAAATATTATGTAAGTTTGTTTCGTTATTAATCAAATTTTTTATTTGTGAGAGATAGTATCGTAATAATTCCGACTTATAATGAGCGCGAAAACATCGAAAAAATCATCCGAAAGGTGTTTTCTTTGCCGAAAGAATTCAATGTTCTTATCGTGGAAGATAATTCTCCCGATGGCACTGCGGTAATTGTGAAATCCTTGATGAAAGAATTCCCCGACCGTTTGTTTATCGAAGAGCGCAAAGGCAAACTTGGACTGGGAACCGCTTATATTCATGGGTTCAAATGGGCTGTGGCTCATCAGTATGATTATGTGTTCGAGATGGACGCCGATTTTTCGCACAATCCTGACGATTTGATACGTTTGTATGAGGCTTGTGCGCAAAAAGGAGCCGATGTCGCCATTGGTTCCCGATATAGCAATGGTGTGAACGTGGTCAATTGGCCCATGGGAAGGGTTTTGATGAGTTATTATGCGTCTATGTATGTTCGGATTGTTACCCGATTGAAGATTCGCGACACCACCGCAGGTTTTATGTGCTATTCCCGTAAGGTACTAGAAACTATTGAGATGGAACGGATTCATTTTATTGGTTATGCCTTCCAAATTGAGATGAAGTTTACAGCCGTTAAGCATGGATTTAAGGTTGTGGAGGTGCCTATCATTTTCACCGACCGCACAGAAGGACAATCGAAGATGAGCAAGGGAATTTTCAAAGAAGCCATATTGGGCGTGCTTATGCTGAAGATTCGGAGTTGGTTTCGGAAGTATAAACAGATGAGTTAAGACATGAATAGATGTGAAAGTTTACGTATGTTTTTTATGATATTTTAATTTACTATTAAGATGAAAACGAACTATATTATCGAAAATGCAGAGATTGTAAACGAAAATAAGTGTTTTATTGGAAATGTGCTGCTTATTGATGGGATGATACATGACATTCTTCAACATGAAGAAGTTAGTAAGACGTTTTTAAAAGAAAATAAAATTCAACGGATTAATGCTTTGGGAAAAATATTGATTCCCGGAGTGATTGACGACCAAGTTCACTTTCGCGAACCCGGTTTGACACAAAAAGGCGATATGCAATCGGAAAGCAGAGCTGCTGTGGCAGGAGGCGTTACAAGTTTTATGGAGATGCCGAACACCATTCCGCAAACCACTACCATTGATTTGTTAGAGGAAAAATATCAGTTAGCGGCTGAGAAATCGTATGCGAACTATTCTTTTTATTTAGGCGCGACGAATGATAATATGGAGGAACTTCGGAAGTTTGATCCGCGAAAGTACCCGGGCATTAAGGTGTTTTTGGGTTCTTCCACAGGAAATATGCTGGTGAATCAGGAGGCGATTCTGGAGCAAATCTTCTCTTTGCCGTTTCTCATCGCCATTCATTCGGAAGATGAAGAGATTATACAGAGAAATTTGGCTTTGTATCGCGAGAAATATGGAGAAAATGTGCCTTTTTGGTGCCATCCATTGATTAGAAGCGCCGAGGCTTGTACTGTTTCTACGGCGCGAGCCATAGATTTAGCAACGCGATTGAACACCCGCTTGCATGTGCTGCATATCTCGACGGATGATGAGGTAAAATTGTTTTCAAAAAAGGTTCCTTTGGCAAAGAAAATGATTACGTCGGAAGTTTGTGTACAACATCTTCGATTTACCGATGCAGATTACCAACGATTGGGCACAAAATTGAAGTGGAACCCGGCAATCAAATCATCGGAAGATAATTTGAGTTTATTGAATGGTGTACAATCAAAAACTATTGATATTATTGCTTCTGACCATGCTCCTCATAGATGGGAAGAAAAACAACAAAGCTATTTCAAAGCACCTTCCGGCGGACCGATGGTGCAACATGGCTTGTTATCAATGGTTGATTGGTATCTTAGAAATAAATTTTCTATTTACGATATCGTTAATTTGATGTGTCATAATCCTGCCGTGTGTTTTAAAGTGAAAAAAAGAGGATTTATTCGCAAAAATTATCATGCTGATTTAGTTTTGCTTGATACCGAAGGAAAAACTAAGGTTGACAAGTCTTCAATTTTATCGAAATGCGGATGGTCGGTGTTTGAGGGACAAACATTCAATGGGAAAATTGCAACTACTTTTGTGAATGGACAAATTGCCTACAACGGCAAACGGGTTAGCGAGGAACGCTGGGGAGAACGTTTGGAGTTTACTAATAAATTGAACGGGAGTCTTTAGGTATGTTTAAACAATGGTTGCTTATCGCTATTTGCTGCTTCATGCTTGCTTGCGGATCTAAAGACAAGGCGGTGAAGATACCTAAAACTATCATCCCGCCTTCGGAAATGGTGGGGGTGTTGGTTGATTTTCACCTTGTGGAGGCAGTGATTCGCGATGCGCATGAGAAAAATTTGGATGTAAACCAAATTTCAAATCAATATTATGTTTCCATATTGAAAAAGCATCAAATTACACGAAAGAAATATAGTGAGAGCTTATTATTTTATACACAAAACATCAAAGAACTTCAAAATATCTATAAGGAAGTTGTTGTGGAGCTTAGTAAAACTCAGAGTTACATCGTGAGTAAGAAATACAAACCTGTACGAGAAGAGTAAGGGACGAGAGAAAGCAGTTATGGGACATCCAATGCCGATGCGTGATGGAGGCTTCACTTCAGTCAAAATACAAGCTGTTTTGATTGCGCGTTGGATTTTGAATACTATCCAAAAAGAATTGGCAAGCACGTTGAGAAATATAATCGTTTGACCATTCACCGATGTATAATTTTTCTATCTTTGCATCCTATTTCAAACCATAATAATAAGTCAACACATCAATCTTATGAAATATTGCAAGATATTTTTATTTCTTTTCTTTGGATTTACGACATCCACATCGTTTAGCCAGAACTATAACCGACCCATTCCTATCGGATATGTTTATCCCTACGAATTTGTTCAGTTTGATACAACAAATTATGGCTACTATCTTGCAGACCCTTATAAATTCGGCGCCACGCCATCACAACCTGTCCATATCAAAGCGAAGGCTATGCTTTTTGATAATAATGGCTACCTCGTTTGGTTTTCAGCCAATACAACTTCGGGCTTTACCAATTTTGAATACTTCCCCCAAATTCGGCAGTTTAGTTATTTTAATCAGTATGGACCCATAAATTCAAACAATAGTTTCAACCTAATGGATTCCACGTTTCAGCTCACCAATTATTTTCCGACGAATCATAATATGCCCTTAGATCCGCATGAGTTTCAGTTGTTATCGAACGGGAATTTTATTTTTGCGCAGCACAAAGATAGTATTATGGATTTGAGTGCTTGGACGTTTGATGGCGTTCAGGGAAGCACCTCCACAACGGTCAGGGGCTATATGATGCAGGAATTTGATGCGGCACACAATTTGATTTTTGAATGGAATAGCACCGACCATATTTTCCCCACCGAATCGTATGACCAATTTGGATATGATGTTGCCGATTTTGATTATTGCCACGGCAATGCCATTTCGGAAGATGTGGATGGCAACTTGTTGATTTCGTTTCGCCATTTGAGTGCCATTTATAAAATCAATCATACCAACGGCAATGTGATGTGGCGTTTGGGCGGAAAATCAAGTTCATTTACCTTTACGAATGATAACGGTTTTAGCGGTCAACATGACATCCGCTATCATGCCGACGGCACCGTTTCGCTGTTCGACAATGCCAACTTCAGCATCCCGAAGGAAAGCAGAGCTTTGGTGTTTTCGCTCGACACCCTTGCCCACATTGCCACCCGAATTTGGCAATACAAACCTACCCCTACTTTTTTTTCTCAATCTATGGGAAGTCAGCAAATCACTGCCGATGGAAACCATTTGATAAATTATGGCAATTCCCGCAGACCCTATCCCAATATGGATTTTGTTGACGATGGGGGCGCGAAAATCTCGCAGTTGTTTTTTCCTGATTCGGTGGTATGTTATCGGTGCTTTGTTCATAAAATTCCGTTTCAATTTCCCCGCCCCGAAATTGCATGTGCGCAAGGCGATAATTCTATCATACTGTCGGCTCCAGCGTCTTTTCTATCTTATATTTGGTCAACGGGCGAAACCTCTCAAAGTATCACGGTTACTGACACCGGTGTGTATCAGGTGTGGGTCAATTACGGCATGGGGATGTTAGGCTCCAAGCCTTTTTTTATTGACGACATCAACTCAGGATGCAATTTCGCAGGCATAAAAGAACCTGAAACCGTAAACTTACGGGGCGACTACACCATTTTTGATTTGCTTGGCAGAACAATTCGCAAGCCGGAAAACGGACATCTGTACATTTTTCGATACACCAACGGACTTTCGGAATTGAAGTATTATATGAAAGAATAATTTTGAGAGTTTATAAAGGTCAAAGGTCAAAGTTTATAAAGTAAAAAGGCTGCTTCATCAACTGAAGCAGCCTTTTTTTCATAAAGATTTTTGCCTAAAACATGTGGCGGAAACCGCCATCCATGATGGAGGACGTTATCATCATTCCGCTGAGGGAGAAGATGGCGCCTTGCACAATGCCCACGATGCCCAAGATGAAAGCGACAAGGGTTTTGGCGAACGAACCGCCGTGATATTTGTTTTTTTCGAGCTTAAAAAGCTCCATGCCGCGGCGACCTTTGGTGAGACCGACGATGCTCAGAATGACGCCTGCCACACAGCATAAAATACCGAAAAAAGGTATCATATACAGAAAACTAATGGCATTGCCCCAAATGCTGAAAGTTAATGCGCTTCCGGCTTCGGGCAGGAATTCTTTTTGATTGATTTGTTCGTAATTTTCTTCCATAATGAATTAAGTTAAAAAGTGAAAATATAAAGAGAATAATAATGCAAATATAAAACAAATCAGCGACAGCAACATCCCAATCCATCCCATCACATAGCCATATTTCGCATTGCGCAAGGCGATGGTTTTTTGCCAGTCGGGTTGGAGTTTGTGATGTTTAATAAATTTTTTGCCCCACACGATTGCCAGCACCGCAAAGGTGAAAGTGAACCCCGTGAGGACGATACCCCACACGGGATACCAAAAATACCAACACAGCACTAAGGAGGCAAGCCCGAAAATGAACGATAAGGTGGATTGTTTTTTTGATGTCATCTAAAATTTTTTATAAATTCGCACAACAAAGTTCGTTATTTTTTTTGATTTATCACTATTTTTTTTCAGAAGAAGCAGATTTTTTTTTCGGCTCCTTGGCTTTTTCCTCCTTAGTTTTCTTGGTGGAAGGCTCATGATACACCACATATTCTTTGTAACGGACAGCATTGGTGGAAGCATACAAATCCTTGCCAATATTGCTCAAGCGCATCATTTCTTTATACAAACTATTACCCATTTCAATGCGTTGTTGGGTTTGAATTTCGCGGTCGGTTTGCGCATTTTGTTGCAGGTCTATGTTCAATTCGAATTCAACGTCAAGATGTTCGATGTTGTCGAGCATGTCCTGAGTCAGCCCTTCAGTAGCCAAGTCGGCAAGATGCGTTGGACCCACAAGTTTCACGGTACGTGCCAAGCGATGCAAAATATCGTCGGTGGTGTGATGCAACCGTTCGAATTTATAAATCCGATAGTTGCGATGGTTGATGCCCCATTTGTTGTGCGCCATGCTGCGATAAGTGCGCAACGCCAACCGAAGTTTTTCCTCCGACGCATCTTTGTCTTCGGTGGCTACCGTAATCTCTCCAACTTTGACAACATCCTCGTCGAAACTGTCCCAATCCATCCGCTGTTGATAAAATGCCTCGATGGAAGCCTCACTCACGCCACGATTCAAGAAATCAAGGATGTCGCGTTGAACAAACATCCGAATATTTCTGCAATGACCGCTCAGCTCAGCGTCCGACATATTATATTTGCGTACCACTACTTTTCGTTGTGCCATATTTTTTTTTGTTTTGGTTTTCGACTGCAAAGATACGAGTTTTTTTCATTCCAATTGCTTTTTTTATTATTTTTTTTATTTCAATATAGCAATTCCTTTTTTTGTTATAAATTATACTTTTATTGTCATGCCATTTCTTCTTCTGTTTATAGATTCTCCATTCTTTGTCTATGTTTTTCTTTTTTTTGCTATGTGATATCTTTTCTTCGCAATGGTTTATCCATTCTTTGTTATGCGTTTTCTTTTCTTCGCTATATGTTTTCCATTCTTTGCTATATAGTTTCCTTTCTTTGTTATATATATAAATTATTTATTTTTGCTACGCAAATGGGATTTGGCTTCACAAAGTATATTTTTTT
>CAIWVT010000665.1 GCA_903916135.1 uncultured bacterium | reverse complement strand
TTGACCTGCGATTACAATTTTTCGCACATCAAAATCCATACATTGAGCGACCCTATTGCACTGTTGTCCATCATGTTCTATATAGCAATCTTCATCTATGCTGTACTGAACTTCAAGAAAAAAAGCCTAATCTCGTTCGGTATTTTATTTTATTTAATAACTATCGCACCGGTCTCAAACCTGTTTTTTCTGAACGGATCCACCATGGCAGAACGCTTTTTATATATCCCATCATTAGGTTTTTGCATCATATTGAGCTATTTGTTAATCAAACTGACAAAAACGGAAGCTGTGAAGAGTAAATTCAAATCTTTATCGCAATTTATTTCCATAAATAAGCTACTTTTCACGCTTGTCTTTGTAATTATAGGACTATACGCACTAAAAACATCTTCAAGAAATGTATATTGGAAAGATAACCTAACAATTTTTGGTGAAGACATCAAAACTTCATCCAATAGTGCCACTGCAAATCGAATTTATGGTGCCGAATTGTTTGAAGTTGTCAAATATTCGACCAACAAACAAAATCAACTTGATACGATCAATCTCGCAAAGCGATATTTGCTGCGTTCCCTTCAAATTTACCCTGAAATTTATGGAGCTTCCACCACTTTGGGCAACATATATTATATAGAAAATCGAACCGACTCTGCCTTATATTATTATGAGCGCGATTTGGCTGCGCGTAGGGATAATGTTGATTTAAACTACAATGTGGGAATCACACTCAACAAGCTGGATAGAAATGCGGAGGCTATAAAAGTCTTGCTCCACACCGTTGCGTTAAACCCTCAGCATGAAGATGCTTACTATTATTTGGCAGCATCTTACACCAACTTAAATGATTTCGCGAATGGCGACAAATATTTCTCAAAAGTCATTGCCTTGAATCCAAAACGCGCTGAAGCTTATTACTATTTAGGATTAATTTCAAAAGAATTGGGAAATTTAGTCAAATCTAAGGAAAATTTAGACAAAGCTGCCGCATTGGGCTATCCTCCAAAGTAAACATCATCAACACACTACGCCACGAACTCTGAACTCTGAACCCCCTGAATCGGGGCACTCCTCCCCTATCCTCCAACCTACGCATCAGTTGACCAATCACCCAAAAACGAAAGATAGTTGAGCGTCCCCCGAAAAGCCCTAATCATGCCACAAAGGCACTAAGACACAAAGTTACACGAAGTTTATAAAAGTTGTTTTCACAAATAATCAAGGCTTTGTGGTGCTTTGTGTCCTTGTGTCTTAGTGGTATTTCTTGGAAGATATTCGAGCGTCCCCCGAAAAGCCCTAATCATGCCACAAAGGCACTAAGACACAAAGTTACACGAAGTTTATACAAGTGATTTTCACAAATAATCAAGGCTTTGTGGTGCTTTGTGTCCTTGTGTCTTAGTGGTATTTCTTGGAAGATATTCGAGCGTCCCTCGAAAAGCCCTAATCATGCCACAAAGGCACTAAGACACAAAGTTACACGAAGTTTATACAAGTTGTTTTCACAAATAATCAAGGCTTTGTGGTGCTTTGTGTCCTTGTGTCTTAGTGGTATTTCTTTATTTTGTGTTGTTCGGAGGAGGCTCATATTTAGAGAGATTTTTTTCATTATTTCAAGAAAATTTCAGATATTTGCACCGAAATAATAAAATTCCTTTTAATGCCTCGAATATGAAACAAGGAAAACCGAAAGCAAAATCCATTACTTTGCCCAATTCTGCCGATGCAAAATCATTGCTTAGGCTAAAATTTTCTTTATCTATCATTGTGGCATTGTTTGCGTTTGTGCTTTATTCTCAAAGCATTGGACACAATTATACGTTGGACGAC
>CAIWVT010000664.1 GCA_903916135.1 uncultured bacterium | reverse complement strand
TTTTCTTATCAATTCAAATATCTTGCTTCAAAATTAACACCGCGTCCGTATAAAGTTCTCGAGCAATTTTATACTAATTACCCGTTTCACGATATTATAGAAAAGATAATTTTTCAGGATTATCGAATTGATACCATATATCAAATTGGAGTCAACTCAGTTATAGAATGGGAGATTTTTAAAAAGAAAATTGAAGATTTGATTATTATTTTGGGAAATATGAACCATAATGAGGTGCTTAAAATGTATCTAAACACATTTATAATTCAAAATTTTAAACGGAAAAATAGATTAAAGGACTCTGAATTTGATACTGTTATTAATCAGGATGATAAAATTAATTTATTTGCTTTGATAAAGTTGTTAAATAAACACAATTTGTTGTTTAAAAAAATAGAAATGTATTGTTTTGACTTCTTTTTTTCATATCAAATAATAGAAAACTTAAATTATGAATCGCTTGGGAAGGTTTTTAGGTTAACAACGAACCGTATTAGACAAGTTAACATTTCGTTGCTTAAAAAATTGTCCAAACGCATTACTAGTATCATTACTATAAATTCAAATATGTTCATTACTAATTATATTGACACCGATAAAAATCTTATTGTGATTGATGATGAGATGGTTCAACGGCTTAATGAGCAAGAAGGGGTTTCTTATAATTTAAGAACGTATGGTTTTATCCTTGGACTTCTTCATCATAAAACGCATGTGCTGATTAATGACCATAAATTGGAATTTACAAAAACCAAATTGCAATATTTGTACTTAGTGAAAGTAAGTATGTTGGAAAGTTTTGATTTTATTAAATTCGTGAAAGAACTTGAACAAGGAAATAATCGAAAAGATAAAAATAAACTTCTTAGAACATTTGAAAATTATATTTCTAAGTACTTTAAAAAGAATGACAAATATGGTTTTCCTGAAATTAAAGAGATTTGCCAAACCATTATACTAAAATCATGTAATATTGCGACGAATAATGATGGTGGTTTAAAGATGAAAAGATATGCAAAGAGATTTTTATATGAAAGTGTTTATGAAATATTAGAACATAAGGGGCACCCTATGACTCTACAGGAAATTTGCACTTCACTTAAAGAAATTTATCCTGATAGAAATATTTCAAAACAATCCATTGCTTCAACTTTAAATGTTAATAAAAAAATATTTATTACCATTAGCTATACCAGCACTTATGGTTTGAAAAAATGGGAAGAGTCTAAAACAGACATTAAAGGCGGATCTACGATAAACATGGTGGTTGAGTTTTTACAAAATCACGACACACCAATGTTTTATGGGGATATTGCACAGTACGTGATGCGTTATAGAAACACGACTGTAATAAGTATAGTCACTTATATTAAAATAAATTATAAAAATGAATTTCGTTTTTTCAAAGGGGGGTATATTGGACTAAACTCTAAGACTTATGATGAAAAAAATCTGAATTATACAACTTTACATCTTTCGCAATGTAATATTTTTCATCTTAAACCTTTAATCGGTCGCTCTAAGGATGAAATAAATGCGCATTTTGTATCGAAATTAGGCAATACAGAAACTCAAGTTGATTATATGCTTAAATTGCGGATTAGTAGTAATATCATTACGTTCTCTGAAGACAATATTTTGATACGAGTGGCAGAGCAAAAGCCTCATAAACCTTACAAAAAGAAACAAAAGAAAAGCGAATAGCACCGCTAAACGCTATTTTCCTTTGGTAAATTAAAATTTCGTAGCCCTAAAATCCTTAGGGAGTGGGCTGAGGCGGAGTTACCGCAGGCATGAGCACCAAAATCACATGGGTGGATTCGCCCGGAGTGAGGTTGATGGCTTGCGAAACAGTGCCAAATCCAGGCGCCATGCCGCGAAGTAAGAGTGTGGTGGTGGGGATTCCATCAATATTCCAGATACCTTGTGCATTGCTAACGCCAGGAGCTTCAACGCCTTCGGCAACTACCAATCCACCTACGATGGGCAAATTTGTTACACCATTAAGCATAACACCTTCTGCATCACCTTTTTCTCCAACAGCGGGAGGAGCTCCTGTGGGGGTGTTGTAAATCACATAATCGTTGTATTTTGCTTCCGATTTGTCTGCCCAATAGGTTTTTCCGATGTCGTAAAGGATAACTATCTTGTTGTAAAGTTTATTTCCAAGTTCAATGCGGTCTTCAGTAGCGATGTCGCGAATAAAAACAGCGTCGTTTTTCAAATTTATGTGCTCACGATATGTTACCGTGAGGGCATCCAAAGCATCCACAATGGCATGGGTTAGTCCGGCAGGCACTAATAAATCGAAAAATTGGTTAGCTGCACGAACCACACGTTCAGCACAGTGTAACAGCTCCTTATCATCCATTGAATCCATGCCAAGAGTGCCAAATGAACGATATTTTGCTGTGTTTTCGCCAAAAATCATGCGTGGACGAAGCATCACATCGCGAATGGCAACCTTAACCTTGTCTGCAGTAATGTCGCGGGTGGCAGTGGCATCAGACATATCGCCCAAATATTCCTCATCGGTGCGAAAAGCTCGCAATAGATCACCGTTATCGGTCAAAAAATCTTTTGTTTCATCGCCAACTCCAAAAAGTAGGTAGATAGCAGCATCGCGATCTATCAAGTATAAACAATTATCAATCAATACTAACAGAGCAGGATAGCCCATTTGGAAAAGTTGTCTCAAAGTTGTTTTTCTCATAATGAAAAGTTTTAAAATTTGATGACAAAAATAATATTTTATTTTGAATTACAATGATTTTTTTTAATATTTTTTTTTCATCATCAAAAAGAACTAAAAAAAACTTAAATGACTAAGACTGTTTTCCATATATTTTGTTTTTATCATCAAAAAAAAATAAAAAATACTTGAATGAATAAGACTATTTTCCATGCAATTTTTCTTCATCATCAAAAAGAAATAAAAAATACTTGAAGGAATAAGACTGTTTTCCATGCAATTTTTCTTCATCATCAAAAAGAAATAAAAAAAAACTGAAAGAATAAGGCTGTTTTTCATACAATATAGCTATATCATGCCATTGACGTATAATTGTTTTATACTATCCTGAATTTGTTTCATATATGCCTATGTATGTTCCGTAGTATTCTGAAAATGTTTTGCACTATCTTAAAATTGTTTCAAAGTTTCCTTTATATGTTTCATAGTATCTTTATGTAGGTCTATATATTCTTTCTGATGTTTCGTAGAATCTAATAATAGTACCGTACACACCTAAAAAAGGAGCACTTTTTTTGGTATATATGATATATTTTCTAATATATATTGATTTATAAATAGATATTGATAATCAAAATTATATATCTATGAAATAATTATTAGAATTTATGATATATGAATAAGTTCTTTATGATTCTGTTTAAGATATTATGAAATGTTATTTCGTATTTAGAATATTTTTTTTAGATACTAGTAATGAATTAATAGATTTTGTGCAAATGCTTTTTCTTCCTTCAATCTCCGTGCAACTCCTCCCCCTCCGTGAATCTCTGTGTAACAAAAAAAACCTCAATCCTACACAAAGCCCATTGCAATTCATCAAACAAAAATATTTTTCAAGATATTTTCTTCATCATCTCAATAAAATTTCAGACATTTGTACCGATTTTTTTTAGTCATCTATACTACTATTAATATGAAACAAGGAAAACCAAAAGCAAAATCCATTACTTTGCCCAATTCTGCCGATGCAAAATCATTGCTTAGGCTAAAATTTTCTTTATCTATCATTGTGGCATTGTTTGCGTTTGTGCTTTATTCTCAAAGCATTGGACACAATTATACGTTGGACGAC
>CAIWVT010000663.1 GCA_903916135.1 uncultured bacterium | reverse complement strand
GTGTATGACGAAAGATTTGCTGCGCATGGTTTTCTGCTCATCGGCAACGAAGCCAACGGCATTTCTGCTGAAATTGCTGCGCTTGTTACCCACAAGATATTTATCCCATCGGGCAACGAAGCCGAAACACATGCGGAGTCATTGAATGCATCGATAGCTACAGCCATTATCTGCTCGGAGATGCAGCGTCAATCTCTTATTCATCTCAATCAAAACCCATGAAATATTATGTAATTGCCGGTGAAGCATCAGGCGACCTTCATGCTTCTAATTTGATTCGAGAGATAAAACAAAACGATACGCAGGCTGTTTTCCGCTGTTGGGGTGGGGATTTGATGCAAGGGCAAGGTGTGGAAATCGTGAAACATATCAGAGATATCTCTTTCATGGGATTTGCAGAGGTTTTGCTCCATTTGCGAACCATCTTAGGTAATCTGCGATACTGCAAACATGACGTCCTGAGCTTTCAGCCTGATGTGCTCATCTTGGTGGATTATCCCGCTTTCAATCTGCGTATAGCTGAATTCGCTCATGTGAAAGGTATAAAGGTTTATTATTACATTTCGCCACAAATTTGGGCATGGAAACAGTCTCGAGTTCACAAAATAAAGAAAACCGTTGACAAAATGTTGGTCATATTGCCTTTTGAAAAAGATTTCTATCAGAGATTCAATGTGGAAGTTGACTTCGTTGGGCATCCCCTTCTTGATGCTATTGAACAGTATAAAAAGACAGCCAACTTTCAAGATTTCAGAACGGAACATCATTTGAGCGAAAAGCCTATCGTTGCCTTGCTACCCGGCAGTCGGAAACAAGAAATTAGTCGGATGTTGAAGATAATGCTTTCGGTTCAAGACGATTTCAAAGAGGTCCAATTCGTTATAGCCGGTGCTCCTTCTCGCGAAGCGGAGTTTTATAAAAAGTTGATTCAAGGTAAAGATGTGCACATTGTGTACAACAAAACCTACGATTTGCTGATGAATTCAACCGCTGCTTTGGTCACTTCGGGGACGGCAACTTTGGAGACGGCACTTTTGGAAGTGCCCGAAGTGGTTTGTTATAAAGGCTCAAACTTCTCGTATCAAATTGCAAAACGTTTGATTAAAGTGAAAAATATCTCATTGGTGAATTTAATCATGGATAAAAAAATCGTTTCCGAATTGATTCAACATGACTTGAATCATCATCAATTAAAATCTGAATTGCATAAAATTCTATACGAGGCGGCTACGATTGCGCGGATGCAATCTGACTATCATCAGTTGAAAGAAAAACTAGGATATCAGGGCGCTTCTGCGAAAGCTGCCCGTATTATACAGCAAAGCTTGGCGGCTAAAGGTTAGCCACAAAACTCTCCATATATTTATATTCCGGTGTGAATTCGCCTCGGTGCAATATCATCCCTTTCTTAATAGCTCTCGGCAAGTCCAAATCCTCGAAGGACATCTCGTAGTCGGCATTGGCAATGGGCTTGATGAAATTCACCAACATGTCGCCGAATGAGTAAGACGCGTCGCGGGGCAACTCGCTGGGCAGAATATCCACAGCCATATCAAGAACGCCATTGCCCTCGTAGCCCATCTGATAGGAATCAGTGAGAGGGTCATAGACAAAAATCGGGTCTTCTATATGGGTGCCCGTATGGGTACACTCTATGGAACCATCGGGGTCGCAGGTGATGTCGCCTATCACGGTGAGCTTTGCCTTGCCTTTGGCGAAAAGCTTCTTGAGATAGTCTTTGGTGAGAATGCGCGGATAGCGGCTGTCCCAATACATGCAATTCATCAGCACGGACAGATGGGGAACGTATTTATCGAACTTGCTCTTGTAGTCGTGAGGATTGGCATACAGATCGAGCAAATCGAATTCGCCACCATCAATGCGTTCGTAGATATCTTCTTCACGGAAAATCACCTTATATATAATGTTCTCGGGGATGTTTGGGCGATGCTTTAGTGTGAGCAGTTTCTCGGGCGAAATCTCCTTGGTGGGCAACAAACCCAATATCTCTTGGGCACCGTTGGACACATTGCCATAGCCCGTGAACCCCACCACGAAAGGTTTCAGTCCTTCGGTGATGCCTTTTTCTGCAAGTTTCTGCCCTATCATCGAGATGTCTTCCTTGGCTTCTGCCAACGAATTATACTTGTGTGCTTGTTTGATTTTTGTGAGTGCCGTATCTTTCCCAAAATATTTCAGACGCAAACCAAACGCCCAAATTGTGTTTATCATGCCTGCCAATCCTGCATATCTGCCAAAGAAAATAAGCCGTTTGCCTTGCTCGTCAACGATTTTCTCATAGTCAATCAGGTTACACTTTAGGTCTATCATCCGTTTGAGCATGGGCATATTATACGACTGTCCTTTGATGACATGGGAGAAAAAGACGTAGGTTTTCTCCAGTTCGAAAAATTCGACGGGCATTTCTTTTATCCCCAAAATGATGTCGCATTTCTTCAAATCTTTTGACACTTTGGCACCTGCCTTTATAAATTCGTCTTCTTTGAAAACTCTTTTGTCGGAATGTTGTACAACAAAATCCAACTTGTGATGTTTTATCAATCGTTCGATATGCTTGGGAGTCAAAGGTGCTCGACGCTCCATCACATATTTATCCTCATGTCTGATACCAATAAACTTGCTCATAGAAATATTTTTTACAAACCTACAAGTATTTTTTGAATTGACCATATTTCTTTGAAGAAATTTTCGACTTTTTTTTCATTGGCACAAAAATTGCTTATGAAATTTTCATCAATATCTCGTTTTGTCAAGTTTTATTATTATTTTTGCAGAGCGAAATTAAAATCAAAATCTAACTCATAAAAATTAAAACCATGAAAAAATCAATTCTATTAGTTTGTTTACTCATTGCAGCGTTTTCGATGAAGATTGTTGCGCAATCATCAGATGTTACATTCTTTAATATGGATGGGCAACAGTTTACGCTTATCATTAACGGGATTAAACAAAATGACGCACCGCAAACCAGTGTGAAAGTTACCGGTTTGACGGCAGCTAACTACAAAGCGAAAGTTATTTTCGCCAATGCATCTATCCCTCCAATTGACAAAAATCTTTTTACACGCGATGCGGATGGAAAATTTTTGAGCCTCAATTATATTGTAAAGCAAGATAAAAAAGGAAATTGGGTTGCACAAATGAACAGTTATCAGGAAAATCCTGTTGTAACTACCACACAATACAGCCAACCGCTGTTGTTGGAAGAAAGACCTGTTACCACTACAACTCAAGTAACCACAAATCAAGTTACCACGAACACCAATGCAAACATGAACGGCGGCGGTGTAAGTATGACGGTTGTTGATCCCATGACGGGACAAGCCGTGAACATGAATGTGAATGTGAATGCCAGCGGAACTGAAGTGAATGCAGGCGTGAGCGGCACAGGTGTTACATCAACCACCACAACCACCACCACAACCACGTCAACCAATGGCGGAGTAACCATAAACGAAACTCATACCAACGGCTATGGCAATAACGAACATCACGACAACGATGGACGCGATGGACAAGGCAATGGCGGCGAACATCGCGGCGGCGACCATTATCAGATGCAAGGCTACAGCGGAAACGTGGGTTGTCCTTGGCCCATGAATGCTAATGATTTTCAATCAGCTAAAGCATCCATCTCCTCCAAATCATTTGAAGATAGCAAGCTGACCATTGCAAAGCAAGTAACGGCAGCCAATTGCCTTTTCTGTTCACAAGTGCGCGAAATTATGGCGTTGTTTTCGTTTGAAGCAAGCAAATTGGACTATGCCAAGTTTGCTTACAGCCATGTGTATGACCAAGGAAACTATTTCAAACTCAACGATGCTTTCACGTTTGAGAGTTCGATTGATGAGTTGAACACCTTTATTAATGGGGGCAGATAAGCTTCCGAAGCATTTCAAGGAAAAGCCGTTCACATTGTGGGCAGCTTTTTTTGTTGACCAACTCCAAGTGAAGCTTTCACTATCTCGACAGCGGTTGGAAGCTTTAGAGAACGGGTTCGCGCAAAGACGCTAAGACGCAAAATGAATAGGCATACTCATTTTAGTCGCGGCACGACTTGGAGGCGCACTCCGACTTGATGGCAATTAGGCACAGCCTAAAAGGATAGAGGCGGCAGCGGTAGGAACCGCCGCCGTACTTCAGCCTCAAACCAACGGGGATATGTTTGACATACCAAGATTTATTTCGCCTGCCAAGTGATATGCTTGATGTGAAAAGTCTCAGAATTGGATTGGTTTATTACAGATACCATATAGGTATTAGTTGCTTTAGTGATGCTTTCACTTCGACTCATTCACCGGAGCTAAAAACACTTTTACCGAAATTTGAAACAAAATGCGCTACATAAAAAAAGCTTGCCATCTTGGCAAGCCTTTTCAATGTATAACTTTATAACTAAGTACCTGCCCGACTGCGTCATTCAGGCGGGCTTTAAATACTTCTAACTATCCTCCAAAAGAAGCCGCTTCGTGTTTCTCGGCACAGACTTTTGCTTTCATGAATTGACGATTCATGCGGGCGATGTTGGTAACTTTAATCTCTTTGGGACATTCTGCTTCGCAAGCGTAGGTGTTTGAGCAGTTTCCGAATCCTAAGTGATCCATTTCGGCAACCATTTTCTGTACGCGGTTGGCAGCTTCGATTTTACCCTGGGGTAAGAGGGCGAGTTGGGATACCTTGGCGCCAACAAAGAGCATGGCAGAGGCGTTGGCACATGAGGCTACGCAAGCACCACAGCCGATGCAGGAGGCAGCGTCCATAGCCAAGTCGGCATTCATCTTTGGAATGGGAATGGCGTTGGCGTCAGGGATGCCACCGGTGTTTACGGATACGTAACCGCCTGCTTGAATGATTAAATCGAGAGCTGAACGGTCAACGATGAGGTCTTTTACTAAAGGAAAAGGTTTGGCACGCCAAGGTTCGATGACGATGGTGTCGCCATTTTTGAATGAGCGCATGTGAAGTTGACAGGTTGTGATGCCACGTTTTGGACCGTGAGGGCGACCATTGATATATAGGCTACAGGTTCCGCAGATGCCTTCGCGACAATCGTGGTCGAAAGCTACAGGGTCGTTGCCTTTTTCGATGATTTGCTGATTGAGGGTGTCGAGCATTTCGAAGAACGAGCTGTCGGGCGAAACGTCGTTAACTTTATAGGTTTCGAATTTTCCTTTTGATGAGGAGTTTTTTTGACGCCAAATTTTGAGAGTTAAATCCATTGGATGAATATTTAAGATTTGAGAATTATGATTTATGATTTTAGATTTCTATTTAATATTCTTTTGTTGGGTGGAAGTGGAAGTTGAAGGTTGGTGTTGACCTTGCAACTTCCGTTTCCGACCGATTTATTTGTAGCTTCGTTGAGAAGGTTTAGCGACTTCAAAATTGAGTTGTTCTTTGTGAAGTTGAGGTTCGTTGTCGTCACCTTTGAATTCCCAAGCTGAAACGAAAGCGAAGTTTTCGTCGTCGCGTTTTGCTTCTCCGTCTTCGGTTTGCATTTCTTCGCGGAAGTGTCCTCCGCAGGATTCACGACGTTGGAGTGCATCGCGCATCATGAGTTCGCCGAGTTCAATGAAGTCAATAAGACGGCTAGCTTTTTCGAGTTCGGGGTTAAATTCGTTCATCTCGCCCGGAATGAAGAGGTCGGTCCAAAATTCTTTTTTGATGTCGGGCACAAGGGATAGTCCTTTTTTCAATCCTTCTTCGGTTCTGCCCATTCCGCAATATTCCCACATGATTTTGCCGAATTTTTTGTGGATGGTGTCAACGGATTGTTTTCCTTTGATGTTCATGAGTTTGGCAAGTTGTTCGTTGATGCTTTTTTCGGCTTGCACAAATTCGGGAGCGTCGGTGGGGATGCGTTTGGTGTGGATTTCGGATGAGAGATAGTTGGAGATGGTGTAGGGAAGTACGAAATATCCGTCGGCTAAGCCTTGCATGAGGGCGGAAGCTCCAAGGCGGTTGGCGCCATGGTCGGAGAAGTTACATTCGCCGATGGCAAATAAGCCCGGGATGGTGGTCATCAAGTCATAATCAACCCAAATGCCGCCCATAGTGTAATGCACTGCGGGATAAATCATCATGGGTGTTTCGTAGGGATTTTCGTTGATGATTTGTTCGTACATCTGAAAGAGGTTTCCATAGCGTTCTTCGATGACGTTTTTTCCTAAACGTGCGATGGATTCTTTGAAGTCGAGGAAGACAGCCAATCCTGAATGGCTAACGCCGAAACCGGCATCGCAACGTTCTTTGGCGGCGCGAGAAGCTACGTCGCGGGGGACTAAATTTCCGAAAGCGGGATAGCGACGTTCGAGATAATAGTCGCGGTCTTCTTCGGGTATGTCGGAAGGTTTGATGTCGCGTTTGCGAAGTTTGGCAACGTCTTCGAGTTTTTTAGGCACCCAAATCCGACCGTCATTGCGCAAGCTTTCGCTCATCAAAGTGAGTTTGGATTGGAAGTCGCCATGGACGGGGATGCAGGTGGGGTGAATCTGAGTGAAGCAAGCGTTTGAGAAGAAAGCTCCTTTTTTGTAGGCACGCCACAAAGGTGTTGCGTTGGAGCCCATAGCGTTGGTTGAAAGGAAGTAGGCATTGCCATAACCCCCTGTAGCCAATACGACAGCATGACCAAAATGTTTTTCGATTTCGCCCGTCACCAAGTTGCGAACGATGATGCCGCGGGCTTTTCCGTCAACGACGACCACATCGAGCATGTCGCGACGGTTGTAGAGTTTCACGGTGCCTTTATTTATCTGACGGCTCAAGGTGCTGTAAGCTCCCAAGAGGAGTTGTTGTCCTGTTTGTCCGCGAGCGTAGAAAGTGCGCGATACCTGAGCACCACCGAAGGAACGATTGTCTAACAATCCGCCATAATCGCGGGCAAAGGGAACGCCTTGCGCCACGCATTGGTCGATGATGCCGTTGCTGACCTCCGCGAGACGATATACGTTGGCTTCACGAGAACGATAATCGCCACCTTTGATAGTATCGTAAAACAAACGATAGACACTGTCGCCATCATTTTGATAGTTTTTTGCAGCATTAATACCGCCTTGAGCAGCAATACTGTGAGCACGGCGCGGACTGTCTTGATAGCAAAAGGCTTTTACATTGTAGCCAAGTTCGCCAAGGGAAGCGGCAGCGGAAGCACCGGCAAGCCCGGTTCCGACGACGATAATGTCGAGTTTTCTTTTGTTTGACGGGTTAACTAACTTACAGGTTGATTTGTAAGTGGTCCATTTATCAGCTAAATTGCCCTGAGGAATATTTGAATTTAATGTTGTCATAGCTGCAGGTATATTATGTAAGGTGATTTACGAATTAATAAAATTGATTTGACTTAGAAAAAGAACATGAAATAAATGGGTACTAAAGAAAAACCGCCTGCCACCAAGATGGAATAGATAAGACTGACTTTCTTTATAGTACAATTGTATTTGTTGTGGTTTAAACCCAAGGTTTGGAAGCCCGACTGTATGGCGTGGTTTAAATGGAATCCTAAAAAGATGAAGAATGCCATATAAACGAATGAATATAATTTGTTGGTGAATAAAGCGATTGCCATTTTATAGAAGTCGTGTTTTTCTAATCCGGCAGGCACTTGCACCCATCCGATTTTGATGAAGAAAAAGTGCATGAAATGCAATATAAGGAATATGAATATGATGGCTCCTGTGTAGATCATATATTTGGAGAAGAAGGAGGTGTGGGATTTGTTGGCAACCAAATAACCTACGGGACGAGAAGCCCAATTTTTTAAGGTGATAATGACACCAACAATGATGTGAATAAAAAACCCTCCAAAAAGTACGTACTCGAATATTTTTATTGCTATATTTGTACCCATAAACGAAGAGGCTGCCGTGAAGAGTTCGCCGCCGTCGTTGCAGAGTAATAATAGGTTGATTGTGAGATGGACTAGTAAAAACATGGCTAAGAATAAGCCGAAGAGTCCCATGACGATCTTTTTTGTAATTGAAGAATAATGTAATAATGTGCTCATAAATATTTAAATTTGCAAAAAAATAAAATAAAGTACTGCTAAAGATGTTAAAAAGATAATGCTTTGTGAAATCGAACGCAAAAATACATTTTATTTTAAACATACAAGGGAAAAAATAATTATTTAACATATATCAATTATGCGCTACAAAAATATCAATGCCGACCTCTTCATTCGCAATCGGAAAAAGTTGGTCAATAAGTTAAAACCCAATTCAGTTGCTATTGTTTTGTCGAATGACGAATCGCAACGCAATGGTGACCAGTTTCATCCCTACAGACAAAACTCAGACATGTTTTATCTGACAGGTTTGGACCAAGAGAAGTGCATTTTGTGCTTATGTCCCGATCATCCGACGGAATCTTTGCGAGAAATCATCTTCACGGTTCAAACTAACGACAGTATGGTAACCTGGTATGGACATAAATATAGTTTGGAACAAGCCAAGGAAGTATCGGGGGTTAAAACCGTGAAATGGTTGGACACTTTTGAGGATACGGTGAAAGATTTGATACTTCGTTCAGAAAATATCTATTTGAATGCATACGAAAATGCACGGTTTTCATGCGAGGTGGCTTCGAAAGAATTACGTTATGCAAACAGTTTGAAAAAAGAGTTTCCATTGCATAATTACGAGCGGTTGAATCCGCTTCTTACGGAGTTTCGCTTGTGTAAAGAACCTGAAGAAATCGAGATGATGCAACATGCGTGCGATATAACGGAGAAGGCTTTCCGTCGCGTGCTGAAAAGTACACGCCCGGGCATCATGGAATACGAAGTGGAGGCAGAAATCACGCACGAATTTATCAGTAACGGCATGGGGGGTCATGCGTATTATCCTATCGTGGCATCGGGGGTGAATGCCTGCGTGTTGCACTATATCAAGAACGACCAACGCTTGAAAAGCGGAGATTTGATTTTGCTTGACTTTGGAGCTGAATATGGCAATTATGCTGCAGATTTAACGCGCACGATTCCGATTAACGGCAAGTTTAATAAACGACAAAAAGATTGCTATAATGCGGTGCTGAGGGTTATGAGAAAGGCTACGCAGTTGATAGTGCCCGGGGCGACTATCGAACAAATTAACAAGGATGTTACCAAACTGATGGAGGCTGAGATGATAGGACTGGGGCTGTTTACGGCAAAGGATGTGAAAGAGCAGAATCCCGACAGTCCGATGTACTTTAAATATTATATGCACGGCAATTCGCATTTCCTTGGCTTGGATGTGCATGATGTGGGCACACGTCAGGTGGTGCTGAAACCCGGAATGGTGTTGAGTTGCGAGCCGGGATTGTATATCAAAGAAGAAGAAATCGGCATCAGGATTGAGAACGATATCTTGGTGAGCGAAAAAGGACCCATTGATTTGCTGAAAAATGTTCCGATAGAAGTGGAAGAAATTGAAGCATTGATGAAAGGGAAGTGAGCTTAACATCTCTTTGCGCGCTATTTTTTCACCAAAAAAACACAAATGCATAATAGATTTTGTCATTAATATTATCTAAAAATAGCCGCTAATTCAGATATTGCCGACAATGCTGACAGAAAGTTTTGTGGTAACTTTAAACATTCGAGCGGATAACACTACAGCAATATTTTACACGTTAGTGAAAACGTGTTTAGCCCAACAAATCGATTTCCTGCGTGGTCTTTAGTTATTAAAATATCTGACAAAGATATTTTAAAAGATTTGCAAAGATATGAGCCAGAACCACTTTTCGGGGAATACGCCCAAATTAGTTGCCCGTTCAGAGTTTCAAGAAAGTTTTTCAATATAACAATCCAACAATATAACAATCCAACAATTTAACCATTCAACCAATCAACTAAGCCATGAGAATCTGGTCACTACATCCTAAATATCTCGACGCGAAAGGGCTTGTTGCCTTGTGGCGCGAGACGCTGTTGGCAAAACGTGTGTTGGAAGGCAACACGCGCGGCTATAAACATCATCCGCAACTGCATCGGTTTCAGGCTGCCGAAAAGCCTTTAGATGCGCTGAATCAGTACCTAAGCGTAGTGTGGGAAGAGGCACAAGCACGCAACTATCGTTTCGATAAAGACAAAATCAATTGGAACTTTGCTCCCACCTCACTGCCCCTGACGCATGGTCAACTTGCCTACGAAATGGTGCATCTTCTGAAAAAACTCCAAGCTCGCGATGTTGGGAAATATGAGGAATTGGTGGCATTGAAAAGCTGCGAGGCGCATCCTTTGTTTCGTATCATTGAAGGGGAAATTGAAGCGTGGGAAATCATTAAAAAGTAAAATCCAAATTCCAAGATCCAAGGCGCGAAGAAATGAAAAGCTCACTTTTTAAGGGTGGGCTTTTTTATGGTTCTATTGTTTGATTGTTCTATTGTTGAGGGTTTTTAGTGTTTCTTAGTGGTTTCTTCTTTTTAACCACAGAGGTGACAGAGGAAAAACACAGAGGGACACGGAAGATTGTTCTATTGTTTTATTTGCGCCCAATCAGTCGGCGGGCTTCAGGCACTTTAAGTACTTGAAGTACTTTAGGCACTTTAAGTACTCCTCACCTTACCCAACTCCTGCAAGCCATCGGACACACGGCGTATATTGCTGATGACCATCATGAGTTTGTTGTTGGATTCTTTGAGGGTGCAGAAGCGGGGATGCTCCTTGACAAAGGTGAGGATAGCGCTGAAGATGTCGGATTGATAATAGCTTGATTCGGGGTTGGTAACAAAATAGCATTTGAGGTGGTGGTCTTTCAGGACGATTTTTTCAATGCCCAAGCCGTTAGCCATCCAACGCAGGCGCAGAGAATTCATGAGTTCTTGGGTTTGGGCAGGGACGGGTCCGAAGCGGTCAATCAACATATTTTGATATGCCAGGAGGCGGTCTTCGGTGGTGATGCTGTCGAGTTCTTTGTAGAGCACGAGGCGTTCGGAGATGTTGGATACGTAGCGATCGGGGATAAGCACCTCCAAGTCGGTTTCAATCTGACAATCTTTTACATAACTCATGACTTCGGGTTGGATCTTGGCGTATAAATCTTTAAACTCATGTTGTTTAAGCTCGAAGAGCGCCTCATCCAATATTTTCTGATACATCTCGAAGCCTATCTCGGAGATGAAACCGCTTTGTTCTGCACCCAAGATGTTGCCCGCGCCGCGTATGTCTAAATCGCGCATGGCGATGTTGAATCCACTGCCGAGTTCGGAAAATTCTTCGATGGTTTTGAGGCGTTTGCGGGCATCGTCGGTCAGGACGGACATGGGCGGTGCCAACAGGTAGCAAAACGCCTTCTTGTTGGTGCGTCCGACACGTCCGCGAAGTTGATGGAGGTCGCTCAAGCCGTAGTTTTGCGCCTCATTGATGATGATGGTGTTGACGTTGGGGATGTCTAAACCCGATTCGATGATGGTGGTGCAGACCAATACGTCGAATTGTCCGTCAATAAAGTCGAGCATAATCTTTTCCAACTGATGCCCTTCAAGCTGTCCGTGACCGATGCCTACGCGTGTGCCCGGGCATAGTTTTTGGATGAGTGTGGCAATGTCGTGGATGTTGAGGATGCGGTTGTGAACAAAGAAGACTTGTCCGCCGCGGGAAAGTTCGTACATGATGGCGTCGCGGATGCTCACCTCGTTGAAGGCGTGGAGTTCGGTCTGTATGGGATAGCGGTTAGGCGGCGGTGTGGCGATGATGCTCAAATCGCGGGCGCCCATCAGTGAAAACTGTAAGGTGCGAGGGATGGGCGTAGCGGTGAGCGTCAGGGTGTCCACATTCACCTTCAGATGGCGCAGACGTTCTTTGGTTGCTACACCAAACTTCTGTTCTTCATCAATAATGAGGAGTCCGAGGTCTTTATAAACCACATCTTTGCTGATGAGGCGATGGGTGCCGATGAGGATGTCAATCTTACCTTCTTTCAGTTCCTTGAGTATTTCGCTTTGCTGTTTGGACGAGCGAAAACGGTTGATGTATGACACCGTAACAGGAAGCTCAGCCAGCCTATCGCTAAAGGTTTTGAAATGTTGAAAAGCCAATATGGTAGTTGGGACAAGGACGGCTACCTGTTTGCCGTCGTTCACGGCTTTGAAGGCAGCGCGTATGGCTACTTCTGTTTTGCCGAAGCCCACGTCGCCGCAAATGAGCCTATCCATAGGAAACTCGGCTTCCATATCGCGCTTCACGTCGGCGGTGGATTTGATTTGGTCGGGGGTGTCTTGATAGATGAAAGACGCCTCCAACTCGTGTTGCATATAATTGTCGGGCGGAAAAGCATGACCATGAGCCGCACGGCGCTCAGCATAGAGTTTGATGAGGTCTTTGGCGATGTCTTTTACACGATCTTTGGTCTTGGATTTGAGTTTGTTCCATGCATTTGAACCCAAACGATTCAGGGTGGGCGGAGTGCCTTCTTTGCTCACATATTTGGACACGCGATGCAAGGAATGGATGCTCACATAGAGCAAATCCTGATTGTCATACACCAATTTGATGGCTTCCTGAAACTTGCCGTTCACTTCTATCTTCTCCAAACCCGCATAACGCCCAACGCCGTGGTCAATATGGGTGATATAATCGCCGGGCTGCAGGTTATAGATTTCCTTGAGGGTAGCCGCCTCGCGACTGCTATAATTATCGCGCAAGCGGAAACGATGATAGCGGTCGAAGATCTGATGGTCGGTGAAGCAGCATAGCTTTAGTTCCTTATCCATGAAACCTTCGTGGAGGGAAGTGTTCACTATGGTGAAATCAGGTTTCAGTGCCGCTTTGCGCGTCTTCAATATATCATCAATAATACTGCGGATGCGCTCCGATTGGCTTTTTGAATCAGAAAAGATGAAGTTGGTGTAGCCTTGTTGGGTGTTTTCGGCAAGCTGCGCTATCAGCAGGTCGAAGTTTTTGTTGAAGGATGGCTGAGGCGAGGTGTCGAACGTGAAGGTATGGGTGGTTTGAAAAACGTAATGAGTTCCAAATTCAATCAAAGGGGAGTTCAGCACCTGTTTGCGCAAGGCTTCGCTGTTCAAAAACAATTCGTGCACTTCGGGATTGATGCCTTTGTCGTTAGCATAAGAAAGATATTCAGCCGCCTTTTGGTATAACATATCAATATGTTCGAAGGTGAAGCCTGCATCTTCAAACCAAAGCACCACTTCGTTTCGAAGATATTCCGGCAAGGAGACTTTTGTGGAGACGATTTCGCTGTTCTGCGAGTTGGGAACGATTTTGACATGGTTGAGCTTCTCCACAGAAAGCTGCGAGGAAGGCTCGAAGGTGCGTATGGATTCTATCTCATCGCCAAAGAGTTCGATACGATACGGATTCTCATTGGAATAAGAATACACGTCAATAATCCCCCCGCGAACGGCAAACTGACCGGGTTCTACCACGAAGTCAACGCGCTCGAATTGAAAGTCGGTCAGCATCTCGGTGATAGCATCCACGGAAATCTTCTCGCCCATCTTCAAACGTAAGGTGTTCTTCTCAAAAAAGCTTTGCGACACCACTTTCTCCAACAGTGCATCGGGATAGGTGACGATGACGAGGTGTTTTTTACCGGTTTGCAGTTTGTTGAGCACCTCGGTTCGTAGCAGCACATTGGTGTTGTCTATCTTCTCGAAGTTCTTTGGATGTTTATACGATGAAGGGAAAAAGAGGACGCTTTTCTTGAAAAACTTCACGTCTTGTTCGCCGAAGATATTCTCAATATCATTGCAGAGATACGCCGCCGACTCCTTGTCGGGCATCACCACCAATTGGTTTTTGACCGACTGACGATACACGGCGGCAATAGCAAAAGCCTTGGCAGAGCCGGTCAAGCCTTTGAGCATCATGCGGGCATTGCTATTGACAGATGCCAAGGACGCTATCTGTGCGCAGCTTGGCATTTGCTGAAATTGTTTTATGACTTCGTCGAGCTTCAATCCGAAAATTTTTGCAAAGATATGAATTTTGGATGGAATTGGAGGTAATTGGTTACATTGTTGGATGGTTACATGGTTATATTGTTTTATGGTTGGATGGTTGGATTGTTATTTGGTTTAGGCAGAGCCTAAAAGATATCTACGACTTAGGCACAGCCTAAGCTGAACGGGGTTCGTAGGGAAGAATCGCTCATCTCACCAAACTCACATTCCCCTTCCGAAACAGATTTGTTCCATTCTTCATCACTATTTCCGCCATCCAAGCATACACGCCCACCTCACATGCCTTTCCCTGATACATCCCATCCCAAGCATAACTCATATCATTACTCTCAAACACCATATTGCCCCAACGGTTATATACCATCAAATGCATACTTGCTATCTGTTCTCCCCGCACCCGAAATACATCATTTTGACCATCCCCATTGGGTGAAAAAATATTGGGGAAATAAATGATAGCTTCTGTTTCCAATGGCGGCGGAGGCTCAGGTATCGTATCGCATGCACTCCCTTCCACTGCACCTAAAGCATAATTGGGAATATTAGGAAGCCCACAAATTGAACGTTTCCCTCCTAAATACAATCCGTTTAAATTAAATTGGCATGAACTCCCTTGTAAATTGGGCTGCTCAATGATACTTAAAAACATATTATTTGTATCATAAATATTATTAGGCCCCCCGATACCACTCCATTTTGCCATATATATTTTATTATCTACACCTAATACTAATTGTCCAAAACAATGATAATCATTAGGCATATTAGCAAGTTCAACTTTACTAGCAAGTATATTATTTGCTAGCAAATCAAACTGACATAAATAGCTATAATATCCCGGAGTCCAATTTATTTTCGTAACATAAAGTTTTGAATCATCTGATGATATTGAGCATCCATAATAATCGAAAACTCCATCACCTAAAAATATGCAATTACTAAGTTTGCCGTTGCATCTATCAAAATCAAAAACATCAATAACTCCAGTTAATGTGACACATGCTAATTTATCTCCTTTTTTCGAAATGCACATTTGTCCCATCGTCCCTTTCCATCCTCCTGCTCCTGCTGTATGAATAGAACCTATGCTTTGCATATAGGGTCCCATAATAGTATCCTTTTGTAATAGATACATCAAAAAAGTGTTGTCCCCTCCTTTATGTGCAATTATCCACCAATCTCTGCCATTGGCATGACGTACTGCTACCATCTTTTCGGTAATGCTATCTGATAAAAATAATGGTTTGTTTTTTATAGTTATGGCTCCCTTGCCTCCATCACCGTTTTTATCAATTATAGAATAAAATAGCCCATTTGTATTCCAAATATGAAAAAGATAAATCAAATTATTATTTTGAGGGTCGGGTAGCAACAAAGTTCCTTGTGTCATTGAACCTTGCCCATATAAGGCATTTCCAAATATGTCATATACATTTAATATTACATTATTATTTCTATTCCACACAGTAATACCAGAATTATAATCATGTGGTCCCGCATAGAATAACAGATGCCCATTTTCATCACAAATAGCGCTAGAAGTTTCGTCACTTTGTACTGATCCATTTAATAATGCATGAGGTGGAATAGTATTAAAACTTACCCCCGCCGAATCCCCAAAATACCATATATTACCTTCTTTTTGGGCAAAACAAAACTGCCC
>CAIWVT010000662.1 GCA_903916135.1 uncultured bacterium | reverse complement strand
TTCGGGTTGGGTAGTCATCAGATGACTTGGAGTCATCAGATGACTATAAGGGATATCGGGCTTTCTCCTAATAGTCTAAAAGTCTAAAGCCTAAAAGCCTACTAACTCATCCTCACCCTCGGGTCGAGCAAGCTGTAGGAGATGTCGGTGAGGATGTTGATGATGACGAGGATGAGGGAGATGAAGAGCAGGGAGCCCATGACGACGGGGAAGTCGTATTTGCCTAAGCCATCCACCATCACCATGCCCATGCCTTTCCAATCGAAGACGTATTCGACAAAGACCGCACCCGCCATGAGGGAGGCAAACCACCCTGAGATGGCTGTGATGACAGGGTTCATGATGTTTTTGAGGGCGTGCCGCAGGATGACTTTGGGGAAGGAGAGTCCTTTGGCTTTGGCGGTGCGGATGTAGTCTTGGGAAAGCACTTCGAGGGTTGAGGAGCGGGTGAGTTCGATGATGACCGCCAAGGGACGTATGCCGAGGGTGAGGGCAGGCAGGATGATGTTTTGGAGGGTGAGATGGGTTCCGTCGCCGAAATCGTCAATGGTGTAGAGGCTTCCAATCATGTTAAGCCCTGTGTATTCGCCCAAGAGATAGGCAAAGAACCAAGCGATGACAATGGCGGCAAAGAAAGAAGGCAAGGACATGCCGATGACGGAAAAGAACATCGCCAAGCGGTCGAACCACGTGTCTTTTTTGATGGCGCAGAGGATACCTGTAAAGATACCGATGAGGGAGGCGAACAGGATGGACACCACGGCGAGCAAAGCCGTGAGCGGGAAGGCTTCCATCAGGATATCAGCCACCTTCGCCTTGCTTTGGTAGGAACGGCGGAGGTAAGGTTGTTTCAATACGAGGGTTTTGGTGCTCGAAAGGTTGAACAAACGGGTGTAGGGTTTGTATTTGGAGGAATCGAGATAGAAATAGCTTTTGGAGTCGCTGAAATTGTGGATGGAGATGGGCGAGAGGTCGTTCAGGTAGTTGATGTATTGGGTGAGCAGGGGTTTGTCTCTGCCCAAGTCGCGGTTGATGGCTTCGATGGAGGCTATGTCGGCGCGCTGCCCGAGCATCATGCGGGCAGGGTCGGCAGGCAACACATTGAACAAAAGAAAAACAACCGTGATGACTCCAAACAAGACCAAGAAGCCATAGAACAGTCGTTTTAGGATGAATCGCAGCATGGATTATTTCTTGGGGGAAGATTTGGCGAGCACTTTGGCAAGGAGTTTTTCGTAGGAAGCTGTGTCGCTTTTGAATTCTTCGTAGGTGGGGAAATCGCGCCAAGCCCATTTGTCGAGCACGACGCCGTTTTTCAACAACACTAAGCCCGGGTTGGAGCGGACAACAGTTTTCAGTGCGGTGGGGTCAACGGTATAAAACTCATAGTTGGCTTGAAGCTCGTTGCGCAAGATGTCAATGGTTTTGAAATCGGAACCACACAGGGCAGCGAAGCCGATGGTGTCTTTGGCGCATTGCTCATAAAAAGTGTTGAGGGATTGGAGAGCCGATTTTTGTGTTTTGGTGATGTCGAACATCACCAAAACGAACTGAAAGCGGGGATTGCTGATGATGGCTTCGTTGTGGTTGGCTTTGTTGGCATCATCAATCATAAAATCGTGGATGGGCGCGGGTTTGTAAGCTTGAAGGATTTTCTTTTTCTGTTGAACAAAAACAAGTTTCTTGAAGAAAACGCTGTCTTTCCAAGGTAGCGTTTTGGTGGTATATTCGAGGGTTTCGTTGGTTACTTTATTTTTATATACTAAGGTGATGTCGGCAATCTCATTGGTGGGCACCACCTGTTCGGAAATCTTGCTTCCTATCTTCCATGGCATGAAATCAATCAAGGGCAGATGGCGATAGCTGAAGATAGCCACCCAAAGAATTAGCGTGGCACCGATGAGCAACATGCCATATTGGGTTACGTCGGGATAGCGATTTTTGAGATATTTGCGTCCGCCAAACAACATCAAGGCGAAGGCTACCAAGATTAGATTTTTGTAGAAGGTTTGCCAATTGGTCAATATCAGCGCATCGCCAAAGCAACCGCAATCGGAAACGGGATTTTTTAATGCCAAGTAAAACGTCAAGCCCAAAAAAAACAGCATGAAGAGCATCATGAGCCACGAAAAGGATTTTAGTTTGATATTAAACACAAAAGCAAAGCCGATGATGAATTCCAAACAGCAAAGCAGTATGCCCAATGTGAGCGCAAAAGGCACCATCCAATGCCAATGGAAGGCTTCGAAATATTCTTGAAATTTATACATGGAACCCAAAGGGTCAACGGCTTTGACAAAGCCCGAGAACATAAATACGAAACCAAGAAGGATTCTGCTAATGAGTCGAATCTTTTTCATATAATTTATTTTGAATTAAGCTTAATGAGCGCAAAAACGGCATAGTTAATCATGTCGAAATAGTTGGCATCCACGCCTTCTGAAACTTGGGTGATGCCGTTGTGGTCTTCAATTTGTTTGGTGCGAAAGATTTTCATCAGGATGATGTCGGTGAGCGAACTGATACGCATATCGCGCCACGCTTCGCCATAGTCGTGATTTTTGTCTTGCATGAGCGAGAAAGATGCTTGGATATATTTATCATACAAAGCAGTCGCTTTGTCCACCGAAAGATTCAAATCGTCATAGCTGTTGATTTCGATTTGAATCAATGCCATGATGGCATAGTTTACGATACCTACAAATTCAGGGATTATGCCTTCTGATACTTTTTGTGTACCTTTGTCTTCGATGCTTCGGATGCGTTGCGCTTTGATAAAAATCTGATCGGTGAGTGAGGCAGGACGCAGGATACGCCATGCAGAGCCATAGTCGTTCATCTTTTTCACATAAAGGCTTCGGCAGGTTTCAACGATTTCGAAATATTGTTTTTGTGTAAAATCCATGTAATTTATTATTTTTGTAAAAAATTTAATTTGAACGCAAATATATTAAAAAATCACAACAGTGAAGCAATCAAAAAGAAATTATTGAATTGCAAGGGGCAGCTACTTTCGTTGGAAAGCCCATTAATCATGGGAATATTGAATGTTACGCCCGATTCTTTTTTTGATGGAAATATTTTCACTACAGAGAAAGCATGGCTGAAACAGACCGAAAAAATGCTGTCGGAAGGTGCTTCCATCATAGATATTGGATGTATTTCGACTCGACCCGGGGCAATTTTGCCAAATTTGGAGGAAGAATTGGACCGTTTGCTGCCTGTTTTGGATTCGATAATGAAGTATTTTCCTGAGGCAATTCTTTCTGTGGATACCTTTCGGGCGGAAGTGGCAAAAGCAGCCGTAAACCATGGGGCGGCAATCATCAATGACATCTCAGGCGGAACGATGGATGCAGCGATGTTTGAAACGATTGCTGTGCTGCATATACCTTATATATTAATGCACATACAAGGTACACCCGAAACGATGCAAAGGAATCCTGTTTACAAAGACATTGTGAAAGAAACCATTTTATATTTGTCAAAAAAAACGAATGAATTGACATTCTTGGGTGTAAATGACATCATTATTGATCCGGGTTTTGGTTTTGGGAAGAATATAAAGCAGAATTTTGAGATGATGCAGCAGTTGCATTTGTATAAATTTCTTGATAAGCCTCTATTGGTGGGGGTTTCACGAAAGTCTATGATATGGAAAACCCTTGAAAGCACACCTGACAAAGCTTTGAATGGGACAAGCGTATTGCATACGATTTCGTTGTTGGCAGGGGCAGATATTTTGCGAGTGCACGATGTTAGGGAAGCGGTTGAATGTATGCAGATTTTAAAATATTTTTCAGACAAAATGCTATAAAATGCCAAAACAATAATTCGTCAAACTGATTAAAAAAAATTGCAAAAAAGAACTCATAGGTTGTTGTTTTTTTTCGTTTACTATAATAATCATAAATATTAAAAAAAAACATGATAAAATATTTTTCTAATCCAATTTTATTTCGTTATTTTACACAAAATTTTATCAAATGAAATGAGCTTGATTTTTTTCAAAAGTTTTTGGTTGAAATGCTTATTTTCAAATAAATACAATTCAAATAAACATGAGAACTTTTTTATCTGACTTAATTTTTTTTGAAAATACTGATGCGTTTGATATAAAATTTGAAATAATTAGCATAATATTATTA